>NZ_JBJLSJ010000022.1:0-83373 GCF_050871975.1 Kineococcus rugosus
GTCCTCCGCTGACCGTCCTCCGCTGACCGTCCTCCGCTGACCGTCCTCCGCTGACCGTCCTCCGCTGACCGTCCTCCGCTGACCGTCCTCCGCTGACCGTCCTCCGCTGACCGTCCTCCGCTGACCGTCCTCCGCTGACCGCACCCGCGGCTCCCGGAGCCCCCGCGGGCCGCACCTGCGGCTAACCTCGTCGGGTGCCCCAGTACCGCGTCCGCGAGGTCGCCGACCTCCTCGGCGTCTCCGACGACACCGCCCGGCGCTGGACCGACGCCGGGACCCTGCCCGCGGGCAAGGACGCGGCCGGCCGCACCGTCGTCGACGGCGCCACGCTGGCCGCCTTCGCCGTCCGGCACGCCGCGGCCTCCGCCGCCGCCGCGACCGACACCACCGCCGTCGCCCGCTCGGCCCGCAACCGCTTCGCCGGGCTCGTCACCCGCGTCGTCGCCGACGGCGTCATGGCCCAGGTCGAGATGCAGTGCGGCCCGCACCGGGTCGTGTCCCTCATGAGCCGCGAAGCCGTCGAGGAGCTCGGCCTGGCCCCCGGCTCGCGCGCCACCGCCGTGGTCAAGGCCACCACCGTCATCGTCGAGACCCCCGGCGGCACCTCGTGAGGCCGGGGCCGGGGACGAGGCCGGGGAGGCGGCTGCTCGCCCTCGCCGCCGCCGGCGCCCTGCTGACCGCCTGCGGCTCCCCGGCCGGGGGCACCCCGACCACGACGCTGACGGTGTTCGCGGCCGCCTCGCTGCGGGCGGCCTTCACCGGGATCGGCGCCGCGTTCGAGCGGGCCCACCCGGGCGTCGACGTCGCCTTCTCCTTCGCAGGGTCCTCCGACCTCGCCACCCAGATCACCGAGGGGGCGCCCGCGGACGTGTTCGCCTCCGCCGACGAGGCGACCATGGCCGAGGTCGCCGACGCCGGCCTCACCGCCGGCGACCCCGTCGACGTCGCCACCAACGTCCTGCGGATCGCCACCCCGCCGGGCAACCCGGCGGGCGTCACGGGGTTCGCCGACCTGGCCGCGCCCGGGCTCAAGGTCGTCGTCTGCGCCCCGCAGGTCCCGTGCGGGGCGGCGACGCGGACCGTCGAGCAGGTGACCGGCGTGACGCTCTCGCCCGTCAGCGAGGAGTCCTCGGTGACCGACGTCCTCGGCAAGGTCACCTCCGGGGAGGCCGACGCCGGGCTCGTGTACGTCACCGACGTCGCCGCCGCCGGGGACGCCGTCACCGGGGTCGCGTTCCCCGAGTCCGCGCGGGCCGTCACCACCTACCCGGTCGCCGCGCTGGCCGGCGCCGCCGACGCCGACCTGGCGGCGGCCTTCGTCGCCGCCGTCACCGGCCCGCAGGGGCGGGCGACGCTGCGGGCCGCGGGGTTCGGGGCCCCGTGAGGGCCCGCGGCGCCGCACCGGGCAGCGCGCCGCCGCGCTGGGTGTACGTCCCGGCGGCGCTGGGGCTGGCGCTGACCGTCCTCCCGCTCGCCGGGCTGCTCAGCCGGGTCGACTGGCCGAACCTCCTGCCGCTGCTGACGTCGGGCCCGGCGCGCGCCGCGCTGCTGCTGAGCCTGCGCACCGCCGCCGCCAGCACCGCGCTGTGCCTGCTGCTGGGCGTCCCGCTGGCCCTCGTCCTGGCCCGCGGCACGTTCCCCGGGCTGCGGGTCGTGCGGTCGGTCGTGCTGCTCCCGCTGGTCCTGCCGCCCGTCGTCGGCGGCCTGGCGCTGCTGTGGGCGCTGGGACGGCGCGGGCTGCTGGGGCCGGCCCTGTCCGTCGCCGGGGTCGAGATCGCGTTCACCACGGCCGCCGTCGTCGTCGCGCAGACGTTCGTGTCGCTGCCGTTCCTCGTCCTCAGCCTCGAAGGGGCCCTGCGGAGCACCGGCCCGCGCTACGACGCCGTGGCCGCCACCCTCGGCGCGCGGCCCAGCCGCGTGCTGCTCCGCGTCACGCTGCCGCTCGTCGGCCCCGGGCTGCTGTCCGGCGCGGTGCTCGCCTTCGCCCGCGCGCTCGGGGAGTTCGGCGCGACGCTCACGTTCGCCGGGAGCCTGCAGGGCGTCACCCGCACCCTGCCGCTGGAGGTCTACCTCCAGCGCGAGACCGACCCCGACGCCGCCGCCGCGCTGTCGCTGCTGCTCGTCGTCGTCGCCGTCGTCGTGGTCGTCGCCGTGCGGGGACGGCGGGCCGGCCCGTGAGCCTGGAGGCCGACGTCGGGTTCGCCCCCCGCGCGCTGGCCGTGCGCTGCGAGGTCGCGCCCGGGCAGGTCCTGGCCGTCGTGGGCCCCAACGGGGCGGGGAAGTCGACGCTGCTGGCGCTGCTGGCCGGGCTGCTGCGGCCCACCGCCGGCCGCGTCGTCCTCGACGGCCGGGTCCTGTCCGACGACCGCGGCACCTTCGTCCCGCCGCACCGGCGCGGCGTCGGGCTGCTCGCCCAGGACGCGCTGCTCTTCCCGCACCTGGACGTCGCGGGCAACGTCGCGTTCGGCCCGCGCAGCGCCGGGGCGTCCCGGCGCCGGGCCCGGGACCGGGCCGCCGACCTGCTCGCCGAGGTCGGCGCCACCGCCCTCGCCGGCCGCCGCCCCCACGAGCTGTCCGGCGGGCAGGCCCAGCGGGTCGCCCTGGCCCGCGCCCTGGCCGCCGGGCCGCGGCTGCTGCTGCTGGACGAACCGCTCGCCGCGCTCGACGTCACCGCCGCCCCCGAGGTGCGGCAGGTGCTGCGCCGGGTCCTGCGCGGCGGGGACCGCTCCGCCGTCCTCGTCACCCACGACCCCCTCGACGCCCTCGCCCTCGCCGACCGCGTCGTGGTCCTCGACGGCGGCCGCGTCGTCGAGCGCGGCGCCGTCCAGGACGTCCTCACCGCGCCGCGCAGCGCGTTCGGCGCCCGCCTGGCCGGGCTGGTGCTGCTGCCGGGGACCCTCACCGCCGACGGGCTGCGCACCGACGACGGCACCACCGTCGGCGGGCG
This sequence comes from Kineococcus rugosus, assembly GCF_050871975.1. Taxonomy (NCBI): domain Bacteria; kingdom Bacillati; phylum Actinomycetota; class Actinomycetes; order Kineosporiales; family Kineosporiaceae; genus Kineococcus; species Kineococcus rugosus. Next base: position 2,948 of record NZ_JBJLSJ010000022.1, read on the forward strand.
CGTGCACGGCGCCGCGGGCGAGCGCGGCGTCGCCCTGTTCAGCCCGTCCGCCGTCGCCGTCCACGCCCCCGACCCCGACCCCGCCGCCGACCCCGGGGGCGGCGCCCGCGGGTGGCCCGCGCACGTCGTCGACGTCAGCCCGCGCGGGGACGTCGTCCGCGTCCGGGCCCGGGCCGCGGCCGGGGAGGTGCTGGCCGACGTGGCCGTCGCCGCGGCCGCCGCGCTCGACCTCAGCCCCGGCGCGACCGTCCACCTCGCGGTCGAGGCGACCGCCGTGCAGGTCCACCCGACGAGGTGAGGGCCGGGTAGACGTTCGGTGGACGCGTCCCCTCCCAGCAGACGCATAGGTTCGGCGGCGTGCTCGTCCTCGACAACATCACCCGCCGGTTCGGGGACCGACTCGCGCTCGACGACGTCAGCCTCAGCGTCCCCGACGGGCGCATGGTCGGCTTCGTCGGCGCGAACGGTGCCGGGAAGACCACCACGATGCGGATCGCCCTGGGGGTGCTCGCCGCCGACTCCGGGTCGGTGACGTTCCGCGGGGAGGTCCCCGACCTCGCCACCCGCCGCCGCTTCGGCTACATGCCCGAGGAGCGCGGCCTCTACCCCAAGGGCCGCCTCCTGGAGCAGCTGGTGTTCCTGGCCCGCCTGCACGGCGTCGACGGCGCCGCCGCCGCGCGCCGCGGCCAGGAGCTGCTGGACCGCCTGGGCCTGGGGGAACGCTCCCGCGACAAGCTGGAGTCGCTGTCCTTGGGGAACCAGCAGCGCGTGCAGGTCGCCGCGTCCCTCATCCACGACCCCGAGCTGCTCGTCCTCGACGAGCCGTTCTCCGGCCTGGACCCCCTCGCCGTCGACGCGATGGCCGAGCTGCTGCGGGAGAAGACCGCCGCCGGGGTCGGGGTGCTGTTCTCCAGCCACCAGCTCGACCTCGTCGACCGCCTCTGCGACGACCTGGTGATCCTGCACGGCGGCCGGGTCGTCGCCTCCGGCGAGCCGGAGAAGCTGCGCCGCGAACGCGGCGGGTCCCGCTACGAGCTGGTCGCCGACACCGACCTCGACTGGCTGCGCGACGTCCCCGGGGTCCGGGTCGTCGAGCGCCGCCGGCACGGCGTCGTCCTGGAGCTGCCCGACGACGCCGGCGACCTGGACCAGCGGGTCCTGGCCGAAGCCGTCCGCCGCGGGCCCGTCCGGTCGTTCGCGCCGCTGCTGCCCACCTTGTCCGAACTGTTCCAGGAGGTGTCCCGGTGAAGGGGCAGTGGTGGATCGTCGCCCAGCGCGAGATGACCGAGCGACTGCGGGACAAGGGGTTCATCTTCTCCACCGCGCTGCTCTTCGTCATCGTCGCGCTCGCCGCGGTGCTGCCGGGGGTGATCTCGGGCGGCTCGAACGACTACGACGTGGCCGTCACCGGGGACTCGCGCCCCTACGTGGAGACCGCCCAGCCGGGGGAGAGCTCCGACGACCGGGTCGTGCTGCGCGACCAGCCCGACGCGGCCGCCGCCGAGCAGGCCGTGCGGGACGGCGACGTCGACGCGGCGGTGCTGGTCACCGACGCCGGGACGACCATCGTCGGCGACCGCACCGTGTCCGACACCCTCGCGAGCGTCCTCACCGCGCGGATCGACGCCGCGCAGACCGTCGCCGGGTTCGAGGCCCTCGGGGTCGGCGCCGACGACGTGCGGGCGGTCCTGTCGCTGCCGCCGCCGACCACGGTGCTGCTGGCCCCCGACGCGGTGGACCCGTTCACGGTCTACCTGCTCGGCCTGGCCTTCGCCGTCCTGTTCTTCCAGATCGTCGTCATCTTCGGGTACTCGATCGCGCAGAGCGTCGTGCAGGAGAAGCAGACCCGCGTCATCGAGCTGCTGGTGACCACCGTCCCTGTGCGGCAGCTGCTCATCGGCAAGATCCTCGGCAACGGCCTGCTGGCGTTCGGGCAGGTCCTGCTGCTCGTCGCCGCCGGGGTGATCGCCCTGCGGATCGCCCAGCCGGAGCTGCTGGAGTCGATCCCCGGCATCCCCACCGCCGCGGCCTGGTTCCTGGTGTTCTTCGTCTTCGGGTTCGCGATGCTGTCGTGCCTGTGGGCGGCGGCGGGGTCCATGGCCAGCCGGCTGGAGGACCTGCAGTCCACCGCCATGCCGGTGCAGATGTTCGTGATGCTGCCGTTCCTCGCCTCGTTCGCCGTCAACGAGCCGGGGACGCTGCAGACGGCCCTGTCCTACGTGCCGCTGTCCTCGCCGATGGTCATGCCCAAGCGGGTCGTCCAGGGCGACGTCGCGCTGTGGGAGCCGCTGCTGTCGCTGGGCGTCATCGCCGTCACCGCGCTGCTGTTCGTGGCGGTCGCGCGGCGGCTGTACGAGAACAGCCTGCTCCAGACGGGGCGCTCGCTGGGCTTCAAGTCCGCCTGGAAGAAGGTCGCCTGACACCTGGGAGGATCCCCGGGTGAGCGAGCAGGAGCAGCGGGTCGTCGGCGTCGGACCCTGGGAAGGGGCCTGGCCCGACGACCCGCGGTACGACCCGGAGCTGCTGCGCGAGGGGGACCGCCGCAACGTCGGCGACGAGTACCGCTACTGGTCGAACGCGGCGATCGTCGCCGACCTCGACACCCGCCGGAACCCGCTGCACGTCGCGGTGGAGAACTGGCAGCACGACGCGAACATCGGGTCCGTCGTGCGCACCGCGAACGCCGTGAACGCCGCCGGCGCGCACGTGGTCGGGAACCGCCGCTGGAACCGGCGCGGCGCGATGGTCACCGACCGCTACCTCAGCACCCACCACCACGCCGACGTGGCGGCCCTGGCCGCCTGGGCCGCCGAGCGGGACCTGCCGATCGTGGGCATCGACAACGTCGAGGGGTCGGTGCCGCTGGAGACGTACGACCTGCCGCGCGCGTGCGTGATGCTCTTCGGGCAGGAGGGCCCCGGGCTGACCGCGGAGGCCGTCGGGCACTGCGTCGACGTCCTGGCGATCGCCCAGTTCGGGTCGACGCGCTCGATCAACGTGGGGGCCGCCGCGGCGGTCGCGATGCACGCCTGGGTGCGCCGGCACGTCTTCGGCCAGCGGCCCACCGCCTGCCCGTGACGTGACGAGCCCCGGCGGTCCAGGACGGCGGTGGGGCCGTCCTGGACCGCCGGGGCTCGGTCCCGGTCGCGGGGGGTCAGGGCAGGACGAGGACCTGGCCGACGCGGATGTGCGCGGGGTTGTCGCCGATCGCGCCGCGGTTGGCGTTCCACACGGCGACGTAGCCGCCGACGACGCCGTTGTTGACGGCGATGCGGTACAGCGTCTCGCCGGGGGCGACGGTGTGGGTGCGCACCGGGGCGGGAGCGGACTCGACGACCGCCGCGGGAGCCGGGGCGGGCGCGGGGGCCGGGGCGGGAGCCGGGGCGGGAGCCGGCGCGGGCGCCGGGGCGGGCGCCGGGGCGGGCGCGGGGTGCAGCAGCGCCTGCTCCATGCCGACCGGGTCGGCCGCACCGCTCAGGCCCAGCTTGCGGGAGCAGGACGGCCAGGCGCGCCAGCCCTGCTTGGCGAGCACGCGCTCGGCGGTGACGATCTGCTGCTCGCGGGTGGCGAGGTCGGCACGGGGGGCGAACTGGCCGCCGCCGAAGCCGGTCCAGGTGCGGGCGCTGAACTGGATCCCGCCGTAGTAGCCGTTGCCGGTGTTGATGTGCCAGTTGCCGCCGGACTCGCACTGGGCGAGGCGGTCCCACTCGGAGACCGGGGCGGCGGAGGCGGTCGAGACGGGGCCCAGCAGGGCCGCGCCGGCGGCGCCGGCCGCGACGGTCGCGAGCAGCCCGCGACGGAGGGACGTGGTGGTGCGGGGCGCGCGGTGGCGCGCGGGGGCGCGACGGATCGCAGACATGGTGACCTCCAACGCCTGCGAGGTCAGCTGTCGGGTTCGGGTCGAAGGTTGGTTGACCCGGCCGCGCGGGCGCGGCTTCACCCCGAGGACTCCCGCCGGGGCGGTCGTCCGAGGAACCTTGGGTCCCCCGCTCCTGCCCACGGGCTCTTTGCCGGCGCGCGGTGGGCAGGACTCGGCGTTCCGCGGCCGTGTCCCCGAGTGGCCCCGGAGACGTCCTGACGGTAACGCGTCCGAGGCCCGCCGTACACCGTCCGGAGACCGGTTCGTGACCGGAACCCCCGCCACCGGGCGGGATGTGCACCACGAGTGTGGTGCACATCACGCTCCGTCAGGAGTTGGCGAGCAGCTTCGCGACCGCTTCCTCGATGCGGGACGTGAAGTCGCCCGCCCGCTCACCCTCGCGGCCGTGCAGCGGCTCCCCGAAGGTCACGTGGATCGGGGGACGCCCCGGGACCGGCCAGTTGCGCCGCGGCGGCATCGCGTCGAACGTCCCCCGCAGGGCGATCGGCACCACCGGCACCCCCGCCTCCAGCGCCAGGTACGCCGCGCCCTTCTTGAACGGCCGCATCTCCCCGGTGTAGCTGCGCCCGCCCTCGGCGAAGATCACCAGGCTCCAGCCGTCGTGCAGCAGCTGCGAGGACTGGTTCGGCCCCCGGCCCCCGCGCCGCTCCAGCGGGTACGTCCCGATCACCAGGCCCGAGGGCGCCGCCCGCCACCACACGTCGAAGAAGTAGTCGGCGGCGGCCGCGATCGCCACCCGGCGCCGGCGCCGCGGCCCCAGCGCCTCCAGGATGACGGGCGCGTCCAGGTGCGAGGAGTGGTTGGCGACCAGCACGGCCGCCGTCCCCAGCCGGTCCAGGACCTCCACGTCGTGGACGTGGATCGTCACCTGCGACCGCATCACCGGGGTCATCAGGACCCGCTGCAGCGTCGACCGGACCAGCGTCGCCGGCGCCGAGCGCACCCAGTCGTTGCGGTGCACCGAGCGGCTCCCGCCCCCGGGCTCGGGCGCCCCCTGGGAACGCTTGCGCAGCAACGGCAGAGCACGCACGATGCGGGTCGGTCGCGGGAATCCCATCAGCCTCGCCATCCTCCGGTCCTCGACACACCGACGGTCAGCGGCGGCGCGGAGTTCACGAGACGCATCCTGCCACGCCCCCCGCGGCCCGCAGGGGTCCGCACCGCCGCGACCCCGGTCAGTCCGTGCCTGCGAGCACCTGCTGCGGCACCCGCAGCCGGCGCGCCGGCGAGGACGCGGCCCAGTCCTGCACCGGCCAGCGCGAGGCCCGCGCCACCCGGAACAGCGGCACGTCGGGGGAGACGGCCGTCGGGTTGCCCACGGTCTTCAGCAGCGGCAGGTCGACGTGGGAGTCGGCGTAGGCGTAGCTCGCCGACAGGTCCGCGCCCTCGACCTCGGCGTACCGGCGCAGCCACGCCGCGCGCGCCTCGCCCACCAGCGGCGGGGAGGTGAGGAACCCGCTGGCCCGGCGGTGGCCGTCGGTCACCTGCTCGTCCAGCTCGGTGCACACCACCTCGTCGAACAGCCCCGCCAGCGGGCGGGTCACCTGCCGCACGTCACCGGTCATGAGGATCGTGCGGTGCCCCGCGTCGCGGTGCGCCTGGATGCGCCGCAGCGCGTCGGAGGACACCTGCTCCAGGAAGGCGGGGGCGTAGACGTCGTCGACGTACGCCTCCAGCGCGTCCAGGTCGACCCCCGCGTACCCGCGGAAGAGCGAGCGCAGGAAGCTGCCCCGGTCGCGGCGCTCGGAGGCGATCCAGCCCGGCAGGTGCCGCACGACGCGACCGAACTCGGCGATGCGGGCCGGGGCGTCCAGCGAGGACAGCCGCAGCGTCAGGTAGGAGTCGACGACCGTGCCCGGCAGCAGCGTCCCGGCCAGGTCGAACACGGCCAGCACGGGCGGCGCGCCCTCGGCGACCGGCCGCAGCTCGCGGGGCCCGCGCTGCTCGGCCTGCGTGCGGCGGCGGCGGATCTCCTCGTACTTGCGCATCTGCGTCGTCACCGACGGGCAGTGCGACTCCAGCCAGTAGTGCGTCCAGTCCACCGTGGAGGTGTCGAAGCCGAACAGCTCGACGTCCGCGGGGTCCAGCGCCCGGTGCAGCGCCAGGGTGTTGTCGTCGACGAACCGCAGCTCGGCCTCGGTGTACGCCTTGTACAGGTCCATGTAGCGGCGGGCGAACTCGATCTGCCGGCGGGCCTTGTCCAGCCGCAGGGAGACGTCCCGGACCTTGGGCGAGCGCGGGGCCAGGGCCAGCAGCCGGTCCCCGGCGCCCGTCAGCAGCTCCCCGGCGCGCACCTTGCGCTCCACGGCCCGGCCGCCGGGGAAGTCCCACGTCGGCATGACCTCGGGGGAGGAGTCGAAGGGGTGCTTCGTGAAGTACTCGCGGATGAACTCGTACACGTCCCGGAACGTCAGCGGGTTCCGGCTGCCCGAGGTCACGTGGTAGTACGCCGGCTGCGACAGCGGCGGCGGGGTCGCCGACGCCTTGAGGATCGCGTTGACGACGTGGTCGATCGGCACGACGTCCAGGACCGAGTCGGGGGCGGCCGGGAACTCGGTCAGCTCACCCCGGCCGTAGGCCAGGATGATCGGCTCGGCCATCTTGAAGCCCTCGATCCACCCCGGGTGCGGGTGGCTCACGGCCGACTCGACGATGCTCGGGCGCAGGATCGTCGTCGGGACCACCGGCGCCGCGACCTCCTCGACGAACCGCTCGCCCATCGCCTTGGTGAACGTGTAGCAGTCCGTCCAGCCCAGCGTCCGGGCGCGCTCCTTGCCCGCCGCCTTCTGCTGCGCGGTGACCCACGCCACGCGCCGCTCCTCGGCCCCGGCGGCCACCGACAGCGGCCCGGCCCGGCCGTGGTCGCGCTCGGCGGCCCGCAGGAACTCCCGCAGCCGCCCCTCCAGCCGGGAGTCCTCCTCGATGCGCGCGGCCAGCCGCAGGCCCGCCTCCAGTTCGCTGCGCCAGTCGACGTCGTGCTGCACGGCCCGCTCGGGCACCGCCCCGCGCCGCCGGCCGCCCACGTACGCCGTGGAGACGTGCACGTAGTGCACGGCGCGGTGACCGCGCTCGCCGGCCTCCAGCGTGCGCTCCACCAGCGAGCGGGTGCCGACGACGTTCGTGGTGAAGGCGTCCTGGATGAGCGGGTCGAACGACACGTCCCCCGCGCAGTGCACGACGACGTCGATGTCGGAGGGCAGCTCCGGCACGTTCGACAGGTCGCCCTCGAGCGCCTCGACCCGCGTCTTGAGCAGGTCGTCGGCCTCCCCGGCGGCGCGGAAGATCGGCTTGCGCAGCACCGACCGCAGCCGGTCCTCGCCGCTCTGGCCGGGCTTGGGGCGCACCAGCGCCACCGCGGTCGTCCCGGGCAGGTCGACCAGCAGACGCTGCAGCAACGCCTCACCGATGAAGCCCGTCACCCCGGTCAGGAGGAAACGCTTGCCGTCGAGCTCGTCAGCCAATCGCACGCGGGAATCCTGCCACGGATGCGGACCCCCACCGCGACACGTCACCCGGACCGCCCGCGGGAGGGTGCGCCGGGACCGGGTGTGCCACGCTGCTCAGCAGACGCTCAGGACGACCGCGAGGAGGCGGAACGTGTCCCGGTTGCAGCCCGACGACCTCGAGGTGGCGCGCAGACGCCCCTCGGCCCGCTCGATCGCCGCGTGGAGCGCCGTCGCCGTCGTGGGCGCGGCCTGCTGGACGGTCCTGGCCCTCGCGCGCGGGGAGTCCGTCAACGCCCTGTGGATCCTCTTCGCGGCGCTGGCCTCGTACGCCATCGCCTACCGCTTCTACTCGCGGTTCATCACCCACCGGGTGCTGCGCGCCGACGACCGCCGCGCCACCCCGGCCGAGCGGTACGAGAACGGCGTCGACTTCGAGGTCACCGACCGGCGGGTCCTGTTCGGCCACCACTTCGCCGCCATCGCCGGCGCCGGGCCCCTCGTCGGGCCCGTGCTGGCCGCGCAGATGGGCTACCTGCCCGGGACGATCTGGATCGTCGTCGGCGTGATCTTCGCCGGGGCGGTGCAGGACCTCACGGTCCTGTTCTTCTCCATGCGCCGCGGCGGCAAGAGCCTGGGCCAGATGGTCCGCGAGGAGATCGGGGTCGTCGGCGGCGTCGCCGCGCTCATCGCCGTCTTCGCCATCATGATCATCATCCTGGCGGTGCTGGCGCTCATCGTCGTCAACGCCCTCGCCGAGTCCCCCTGGGGCGTGTTCTCCATCGCCCTGACCGTCCCCATCGCGCTGTTCATGGGCGTCTACCTGCGGTACCTGCGGCCCGGGAAGGTGCTGGAGGCGACCGCCCTGGGCGTCGTCCTGCTCCTGGCCGCCATCGTCGGCGGCGGGTACGTCGAGACGTGGGGGCTGGCCGCGTCCCTCACCCTGTCGCCCGAGACGCTCGTCGTCGCCCTCGTCGTCTACGGGTTCGTCGCCTCGGTGCTGCCCGTGTGGCTGCTGCTGACCCCGCGCGACTACCTCTCGACGTTCATGAAGATCGGCGTCATCGTCCTGCTCGCCGTGAGCCTGGTCGTGGCGCGGCCGGTGCTCGCCAACGACGCCGTCACGTCGTTCGCCCGCGAGGGGAACGGCCCGGTGTTCGCCGGGTCGCTGTTCCCGTTCGTCTTCATCACCATCGCCTGCGGGGCGCTGTCGGGCTTCCACGCGCTGATCTCCTCCGGGACCACCCCGAAGATGGTCGCCAAGGAGCGGCAGGTGCGGCTCATCGGGTACGGCGGGATGCTCATGGAGAGCTTCGTCGCGATCAGCGCCCTCATCGCCGCCTCCGTCATCGACCAGGGGCTGTACTACGCCGTGAACTCCCCGGCCGGCGCCACCGGCGGCACCCCGCGGACGGCGGCGGAGTTCGTCACCGGCCTCGGTTTCGTCGCCACCCCCGAGACCCTCCAGGGCGCGGCGGACGCGGTGGGGGAGGAGAGCGTCGTCTCCCGCACCGGCGGCGCCCCCGCCCTCGCGCTGGGCATCTCGCAGGTGTTCCACCAGGCGTTCGGCGGTGGGCTGCAAGCGTTCTGGTACCACTTCGCCATCATGTTCGAGGCGCTGTTCATCCTCACCGCCGTCGACGCCGGGACCCGCGTGGGCCGGTTCATGCTCCAGGACACGATCGGCAACGTGTGGCGGAAGTTCGGTGACCTGTCGTGGCGGCCGGGGAACGTCATCGCCAGCGCCGCCGTCGTCGGCGCCTGGGGGTACTTCCTCTACACCGGCGTCACCGACCCGCTCGGCGGGATCAACCAGCTGTTCCCGCTGTTCGGGATCGCGAACCAGCTGCTGGCCGCGATCGCCCTGACCCTCGTCACGGTGCTGCTCGTCAAGCACGGCCGCGTCCGGTACGTGTGGGTGACGGCCGTGCCGCTGGTGTGGGACCTCGTGACGACCATGACGGCGAGCTACCAGAAGGTGTTCTCCGACAACCCCGCCATCGGCTACTTCGCCCAGCGCGCCCGGTACGCCGACGCCCTCGCCGCGGGGGAGGTCCTGGCCCCGGCGAAGGACGCCGCGCAGATGCAGCAGGTCGTCACGAACTCCACCGTCAACGGCGTCCTGCAGTCGGTGTTCGCGGTCCTGGTCGTCGTGGTGGCCGTGAACGCGGCCGTCGTGATCGCCCGAGCGCTGCGGGCCGGGCAGCTGCCGACCACCGAGGAACCCGCGGTGCCGTCCCGCCTCGTCGAACCCGCCGGGATCGTCGTCACCGCCGCCGAGCGCCGCGAGCTGGCGCGGCTGCGCGAGGAGATCGGCCACGGCACCGGCCGCGACACCGGCCGCGAGGTCGGTGACCGGCGGTGAGGCGGGCGCTGGCGGTCCTGCGCTGGGTCGTCCGCCAGGTCGACGGCCAGGACCGCTGGGAGGCGTACCTGCGGCACTGCGCCGGCCACGGGCAGGCCCCCGTCAGCCGCGCCGTCTTCGAGCGCCGCCGGGCCGACGCGAAGGCCGCGGTCCCCGGCGGCCGCTGCTGCTGAACCGTCCCGGCCCCCGCGCCGTGACCCGGGCGGGGACCCCGACCTGAGACGGAGCTGAGACGCGATGCTCGACACGCGACGCCGACGCGGTGACGATCGGTCCATGCCGACCAGACGACAGCGCTACCGGGTGACCGTCGTGGCCCACCGCAGGTTCCCCGCGGGGGCCGCGAGCACCGGCGTGGAGTCCGGCCTGGTCCACGCCGGGACGGTCCGCGCCGAGGACGCCGCGTTCGCGCGCGACCTCGTCCTGGTCCGGCTGCACGCCGAGGCGGCCCTGGTCGGGGCCGTCGTCGTCGTCGACTCCGTCCTGGTCGAGCGCGCGCGCTGGGGCCGGGTCCCGGTCCGGGTCCTCGACAACCGCCGGGTCGCCGTGGTCCGCTGACCCGGTGGTCGACCTGTCGCGCGAGGAGTTCGAGGAGGCCGTCGCCGACGCCCTCGACGAGATCCCCGAGGAGCTGGCGCGCGCCATGGACAACGTCGTCGTCCTCGTCGAGGACGACCCGCCCGCCGGGTTCGGCCCCGACCTGCTCGGCCTCTACGAGGGCACCCCGCTGACCGAGCGCGGGTCCTGGTGGGCGGCCGGGGCGCTGCCGGACCGCATCACGATCTTCCGCCGCCCCACCCTGGCGATCGCCCGGGACCGCGACGAGGTGGTCGCCGAGGTCAGGGTCACCGTCGTGCACGAGATCGCGCACCACTTCGGCATCGACGACGCCCGGCTGCACGAGCTCGGCTGGGCCTGAGCGCGGGGGCCGGTCCCGGGCCGGTCAGCCGGGGTCGCCGGACAGCCGGTCGACCAGGCTGGCCAGCTGCCCGGGGGCTTCCAGGTGCGCCAGGTGCCCCTGGCCGGGCAGCTCGTGGACCCGCGCGGCGGGGACCAGGCGCGCGACGTCCTCGAACGACGTCCCGTACGGTGCGCGCCCGCGGTTGCGCTCGCCGATGATCAGGTCCACTCGAGCCGCGCGGGTGGCCAGCTGCGCCGGCTGCGGGGCTGCGTCGATGGCCGAGGTCTCGGCGTAGGCGGCTGCTCCCAGGCGGCGCAGCTGCTGCCAGGTCGTCTCGTCGGCGCGCAGCTGCGCGACAGCTGCTGGGTCCGTGCCGGCGACCTGCTCGAGAGCGACGGTGAGGGCGGTGTCCAGGTCACCGGCCTCGTGGGCGCGGCGCAGGTCCGGCAGGGCCGTAGCGCCGAAGGGTGCGGTGACCGGCTCGTACGCGATGAGGTGCGCGACGTCCAGCGCGTTGGCCAGGTGCAGCGCGATCAGGCCGCCGTAGCTCCACCCGAACACCGCGCGCACGTCGGTGGAGGCGCGCAGGACCGCTGCCAGGTCGGCGACCTCGGTGGACAGGTCGTACCGGTCGGTGAGCGGGCCCGAGGGTGCCCGGCCCCGCCGGTTGAGGACGGCGACGGTCGGCCACGACGTCAGGTGCCGCGCCACCGGGGCCCAGGCGGCCGCGTCGGCCATCGCGCCGGGGACCACGACGATCGAGGGCCCGTCGCTCTCGCCGCGCAGGTCGAGGCTGACCCAGCTGCCGTCGACGTCGACTCGTTTCTGGATCATCTGCTCCACAAACCTATTGTGGAGCGATCGCTCTACGATCGTCAACGTGACCACCACGCACGACACGGCGGCGCTCCACGAGCCTCCGGGGCGACCTGCCGGCCGGCCCCGCGCCTTCGACCGCGACGACGCCGTGCGCCGGGCCGCGTGCCTGTTCTGGCGGCACGGCTTCTCCGGCACCTCCACCCGGGCGTTGAGCCAGGCGCTGGGCATCTCCAGCTCCAGCCTGTACGCCGCCTTCGGCAGCAAGGGCGAGCTGTTCGACGAGGCGGTGCGCACCTACGCCCTGCGCTATAGCGCCGTCTACGAGCGGGCCGTGGCCCAGCCGTCCATCGCCGACGTGTTCGAGCGCGTGCTCGTGGACTCCGTGGAGGAGTTCACCCGCACCCAGGACGGTCACCCGGGGTGCCTGACCAGCAGCGCGGCCGTGGCCGACACCTCCACCACGCTGGACGTGCGCACCTACGCCGCGGACCTGCAGCGCGCCGACGAGGCGAAGCTGCAGGCACGCATCGAGCGGGCCGTGGCGGACGGGGAACTGGCGGAGGGGACGGACCCGGTCGCGCTGGCCGGGCTGGTGCAGACGCTGTGGCAGGGGCTCTCGGCCCGCGCCGAGCTCGGAGCGGGCCGGGGGGAGCTGACCGAGGTGGCCCGGCTCGCGCTGGGGTTCCTCGCCCCGGCCGGTCGCGGACCGGCTCCCCGGTGGTCCACCCCGCGCCGCCGCCGGAGAGGAACAAGCGTCCCCGGGGCGGGGTTGGACAGCGCGTGAACATCGACCTGCTCAGCTTCGAGATGGCCCGCGACGCCTTCGACGAGCGCCGGTTCACCGACGCCGTCCGGTCGCTGGAACCCCTGGTGGACCGTCACCCCGACGACCGTTCCCTGCGGGAACTGCTGGCCCGCAGCTACTTCGGCGCGGCCATGCTCGGCAAGGCCGAGGAGCAGGCCCGGGACCTGGTGCGGCGCAGCCCTTCCGACGCCTTCGCGCACCTGCTGCTCTCGCGCGCGCTGGAGCGCCAGAGCCGGCACCAGGAGGCGCGCGGGCACCGCGTCATGGCGCACGTCCTCGGCGCCGAGGTCTGATCCGTCCCTGAGCTCCGGACCGTCGTGACCGGGCACCCGCCCGGTCACGACGGACCCGCTCGAACCCCGCTCAGATCAGGTCGATCAGGTCGCCGATGCCGTCGACGACCGTGTGCGGCTGGAACGGGAACCGCTGCACCTGCTCGCGCTTGGTGGAACCGGTCAGCACCAGGAACGTCCGCAGGCCCGCCTCGATCCCGGCGACGACGTCGGTGTCCATGCGGTCGCCGATCATCGCCGTCGTCTCCGAGTGGGCCTCGATCCGGTTCATCGCCGACCGGAACATCATCGGGTTCGGCTTCCCCACGAAGTACGGCTCGGCGCCCGTGGCGCGGGTGATGAGTGCGGCCACCGAACCCGTCGCCGGCAGCGAACCCTCCTTCGAGGGGCCCGTCGCGTCCGGGTTCGTCGCGATGAACCGCGCTCCCTTCTCCACCAGCCGGATCGCCTTCGTGATGGCCTCGAACGAGTACGTCCGGGTCTCCCCGAGCACCACGTAGTCCGGGTCGGTGTCGGTCGTCGTGTACCCCGCCTCGTACAGCGCGGTCGTCAGCCCCGACTCCCCGATGACGTACGCCGAACCCCCCGGCAGCTGCCGCGACAGGAAGTCCGCCGTCGCCAGCGCCGACGTCCAGATGTTCTCCTCGGGGACCTCGATGCCGCTGCGCGACAACCGCGCCGCCAGGTCCCGCGGGGTGAAGATCGAGTTGTTCGTCAGCACCAGGAACCGGCGGCTGGAGTCGGCCAGCCGCTGCAGGAACTCCGCCGCCCCCGGCAGGGCGTGCTCCTCGTGGACGAGCACCCCGTCCATGTCCGTCAGCCAGCACTCGATGCCGCGCTCGTCGCTCATCTCGTTCCCCTCCACGTCGGTCGGCCGGTCGTTCGGCGAGTCGGTCGGCGAGTCAGTCGGGCAGGCCGGCCAGGACCGCCGCCGACCCCGACAGACCCAGCCGGGTCGCGCCGGCGTCCAGCAGCGCCAGGGCCAGCTCGGTGGTCCGGATCCCGCCGCTGGCCTTGATGCCGAGGCGGCCGCCGACGGTGGCGTGCATGACCTCGACCGCGTGGACCGTCGCGCCGCCGGTGGGGTGGAAACCCGTCGACGTCTTCACGAAGTCCGCGCCGGCGGCCTCGGCGGCCTCGCAGACCGCGACGAGCGCCGCGTCGGGCAGCGCCGCCGACTCCACGATGACCTTCAGCACCGTCGGCGCCGGGACGGCCGCGCGGACGGCGGCGACGTCCTCGCGCACGGCGTCGAACCGGCCCTCCAGCGCCGCGCCCACGTCGATCACCATGTCGACCTCGTGGGCCCCGGCGGCGGCGGCCGCCGCGGCCTCGGCGGCCTTCGCGGCGCTCGTGTGCTTGCCGGACGGGAACCCGGCGACGGTCGCGACGACGAGGTCGCCGGTGCCGGCCACCGGCAGGAAGCTCGGCGACACGCAGATCGCCAGGACCCCCAGCTCGCGGGCGTCGGCGACCAGCGCCGCGACGTCCGCGGTGGTCGCCTCGGGCTTGAGCAGCGTGTGGTCGACCAGTCGGGCCACTTCGGTACGGGTGCGTGGGCTCACGCCGGGGAGTCTGCCACCCGGCCCGCCCGGGGGCCCGACCGCCAGGACCGCTGCGGGCCCAGCTCCGCGAACCAGGCCTCCAGCGCGTCCGCGGGCAGCGGCCGGCTCACGTGGAAACCCTGGGCCAGGTCGCACCCGTCGCGGCGCAGCCGCTCCAGCACGGCGTCGCTCTCGACGCCCTCGGCGACCATCGCCAGCCCCAGGGAGTGCGCCAGCGCCACCGTCGAGGCCACGATCGCGGCCGTGCGGGGGTCGGTGTCGAGGTCCTGCGTGAACGAGCGGTCCAGCTTCAGCTCGTCCAGCGGCAGCTCGCGCAGGTACGCCAGCGAGGAGTACCCGGTGCCGTAGTCGTCGATGGAGATCCGGATCCCCTGGTCCCGCAGCGCGCTCAGCACCGCCACCGAGGTGCGCTTGTCGACCATGAACACGCTCTCGGTGATCTCCACCACCAGCGCCGACCCCGTCAGGCCCACCTCGCGCAGCATCGCCGCGACCCGGCGGGGCAGGTCCTCGTCCAGCAGCTCCGACGTCGACAGGTTCACCGCGACGCTGATCGGCAGCCCCCCGGCGTGCCACCGGGCGCAGTCCCGCAGCGCCATCCGCAGGACCTGCGCGCTCAGGGCCGACGACAGCCCGGCGTCCTCGACCAGCGGCAGGAACACGTCCGGGGGCACCAGGCCCCGCTCGGGGTGCTGCCAGCGCACCAGGGCCTCCACGCCCGTCACCCGGCCCGACGCGACCGCGATCTTCGGCTGGTGGTGCAGGACGAGCTGACCGCCCTCGATGCCCGTGCGCAGCTCGTCGACCAGCCGCAGCCGGTCGCGGCTCAGCTCGTCGAGGGCGTCGGCGTACTGGTGGACGGCGCACCGGTCGGCCTTGGCGCGGTACATCGCGACGTCCGCGCGCCGGATCAGCTCCGCCGCGCCCTCCGAGCCGTCCACCGAGACCGCGACCCCGGTGCTGGAGCCCACGTGCACCCGGACCCCGGACAGCACGAACGGCCCGGACAGCGCCGCCGACAGCCGCGCCGCCAGCGCCGCCGCGCTCCCCCCGCCGCCCTCGCGGGTCAGGACCGCGAACTCGTCCCCGCCGAACCGCGCCAGCAGGTCGCCGGGGCGCAGCGCGGTGGCGAACCGGCGGCCGACCTCCAGCAGCAGCTCGTCCCCGGCGGCGTGCCCGAGACTGTCGTTCACCTCCTTGAAGCGGTCCAGGTCCACCAGCAGCACCGCCGGCCGCCCCGGCGCGGTGCGCCGCAGCGCCGCCGACAGCGCCTCGGTGAACCGGCGCCGGTTCGCCAGGCCGGTCAGCTCGTCGGTGCGGGCCTGGCTGCGGAACACCGCCAGGTCGCGGACCTGGCGGAACGCCACGCCCGTGCGGGCGACGCTCGTGAGCACCCCGCCGAGCGCCAGCAGGCTCACGACCGGCGGCACCTCCAGGACGGTCGCGGTGAACAGCACCGCGACGCACAGCACCGCCGAGACGGCCGCCGTCACCAGGTGCCCCTGCCCGCCGGTCCGCGCCGTCGCCGGCTGCGGCCGCTGCCAGGCCGCGACGACCACCAGCAGCAGCGACGTCGTCCAGCACGAGTCCACGAGGGTGCCGACCCGCCACGAGGCGGCCCCCGCCGCGTACGCGGCGTCGGCGATCGACTGCACGGCGAAGCCGAGCCCCAGGAACGTCCAGGCCCGGCCCGCCCGCCACCCGAGCGCCCCGAACACCGACGCCACCACCATCAGCAGCAGCAGGTCGCCCAGCGGGTACGCCAGGTGCACCAGCGCGGGCACCAGACCGCGGGGGTCCAGGGTCAGCAGCCGCCCGATGAGGGCGAGCGCGGCCAGCGACCCGCCCGCGAACGCCGCCAGCAGGGCGTCCAGCCACACCGCCCGGCGCAACCGGCCCCCGCCCAGCAGCAGGACGAACCCCGCGTACGCCAGCGGGTACATCG
Source organism: Kineococcus rugosus (assembly GCF_050871975.1). NCBI lineage: Bacteria > Bacillati > Actinomycetota > Actinomycetes > Kineosporiales > Kineosporiaceae > Kineococcus > Kineococcus rugosus. Next base: position 18,964 of record NZ_JBJLSJ010000022.1, read on the forward strand.
CCAGCCAGCCCACGTCGACCACCGCCGCGAGCGCCTCCGACGGGACGCGCGGCAGCACCGCGTAGAACGCGAAGGACAGGACCGACCCCACCGTCACGGCCGCGGCCAGGAACGACCAGGCCAGCCGGTCGGTGCGGACCGCGACCGCGCGCCACACCGCCAGCACCGCGAACAGCGGCCACAGCGCGTTCCGCAGCCACACGTCCAGCAGCGGGACCACCTGCCCGGACGGGCGGACGCCCGGCAGCAGGCTCAGCGTCCACAGCACCACCGCGGCGACCAGCAGCCGCAGCAGGACGCGCACGGGCCGCGGCACGACCCACGGGGCGTCCCCGGCGGGTGCGCGTCGGCGGTCGGTTCTGCTGGACACCCCTAGGAGATCGGCCGCCCGGCGCCGGAGGCGATGCGCCGAACGGGTGCCGAACGGGTGCCGGCGTCGCGCGGGACCGCTCAGGCGGTGGGGACGGCCCGCGCCAGCCGGTCCCGGCCCGCGGACTTCGCCGCGTACAGGGCCTCGTCGGCGCGGCGCAGCGTCCGGGCCACCGGCTCGCCCGGTTCCCACCGCGCCAGCCCGATCGAGCAGGTCTGCCCGTCGGGGACCACCGCCCGCAGCGCGTCCACCCGGCGGGCCGCGTCCTCGGCGTCGCCGGTGACGACGGCCACGAACTCCTCCCCGCCCCAGCGGGCGAGGAAGCCGTGCCCCAGGGCGTCGGCCCACGCGGCGCTCGCCGCCTTGAGCAGCTCGTCACCGGCCTGGTGGCCGCGGGAGTCGTTGTAGGCCTTGAAGTGGTCGAGGTCGAGCAGCGCGACGAACACGTCGTCGTCGCGGTCCGCGCAGCACACCCGGTGCAGCTCGTGCTCCAGCGTGCGGCGGTTCGCGATGCCCGTCAGCGGGTCCGTCCGGGCCAGCGCCGCCAGCCGGTGCGACTGCGCGCGCAGCTGCTGCAGCAGGTCCCAGACCCGGGCGACGACGAGGGCGATGAGGGCGACGGACCCGGCGGCCAGCCACCCCGCCGGGACGGCGTGGTGCAGCAGCGACAGGGTGACCAGGACCGCCGAGGGCAGGGCCGCGGCCACCGCCAGCACGAACAGCTTCGGCGCGGTCAGGCCCCCGGTGGTGTCGGTCGCGGGGTGGTGGTCCCAGGTCCGGCGGGCGTTCACGGCGGCCGCCGCGATCCCCGCGTAGTACAGCAGCCACAGGGTGTTCAGGAGCCGGCCGCTGCCGAGGCCGCCGACGGTGAGCTGCTGCAGGTTCCACAGGACGTCGGCCGCGATCGTGCAGCTCATCGCGACCACGAGGAACCAGAAGGCCGGGGGGCGGGCGCCGGGGCCGGTCAGCAGCCGCGCCATCAGGAAGACCAGCAGGACGTCGGCGACGGGGTAGGCGGAGCTGACGACCCGCACCAGCAGCGGCTGGGAGCCGTCGGAGGCGACGGGCAGGACCACGAAGACCCCGAACAAGGTGGCCGCCGACAGCGACAGGACGCCCGCGTCGAGGAGGCTGCCGCGGTAGCGGACGCTGGCCCGCTGCCGGTTCAGGCCGAGCAGCCCCACCGCCATCGGCACGTAGGCCAGCAGGTAGAACACGTCCCCGGGCGTCGGCCACCGCTCCTCGCCCCGCAGCTCCGAGACGAGGAACAGGACCTCCCCGGCCAGGTAGAGCACCTGCGCGACCAGCAGCCAGCGCCACGGGTGGCGGAAGCCGGCCGGGACGCGGGGGACCGCCACGGCCACGGCGACCGTGCAGAACAGCACCGGCACGACGTACAGCAGGGAGGCCGCGAGCGAGCCCGGGGCGGGGGCGGCGGCCGCGGCGGCGCCCGCGACCCCGACCGCGGCGGTGATCACCGTCGGCCGCAGCGACGGGCGGTCGGGGAGCATGCCCGCAGCATCGGCACGCCGCGCCCCCGGCTGATGCCGCCGTTCGTGGGACCCCGTCCCGCTGTCCGCGCCGCTGCCCGCCCCGCGGTGCGGTCCGGGGGGCGGCGGCGCCCGGCGGTTAGGCTCGCCCCGTGGTGAGCATCCCTGGCCTGAAGTCCCGCGCGGTCCCCGACACCGACGGGCCCGCCCGTTCGTCCCGGCGCCTCACCGGGTGGGGGCGGACGGCCCCGACCACGGCCACGGTGCTGCGCACCGAGGACCTCGACGTCATCGCCGAGGCGGTCCGCACCGCCGGCCCGCGCGGCGTCATCGCCCGGGGCCTGGGCCGATCCTACGGCGACCCCGCCCAGAACGCGGGCGGTCTCGTCGTCGACATGACCGCGCTCAACCGCATCCACGACATCGACGTCGACGCCGCGGTCGCCGACGTCGACGCGGGCTGCTCGCTGGACAAGCTGCTGCGCGCCGTCGTCCCGCACGGCCTGTGGGTGCCCGTCCTGCCCGGGACGCGGCAGGTCACCGTCGGCGGCGCCATCGGCGCGGACATCCACGGCGGCAACCACCACACGCAGGGCACGTTCACCCGGCACGTCCTGTCCCTGGACCTGCTGACGGCCGACGGGCAGGTCCGCACCCTCACCCCGGACGGCCCCGACCGCGACCTGTTCCTGGCGACCACGGGCGGGATGGGCCTGACGGGCATCGTGCTGCGCGCGAGGATCCGCCTGGACCGCGTGGAGACGTCGTACTTCATCGCCGACGTCGAGCAGACGCCCGACTTCGACGACATGCTCGAGCGCCTGCAGACGAACGACGAGAAGTACACGTACTCCAAGACGTGGTTCGACTCGGTCACCAAGGGCAAGCACATGGGCCGCGGCTTCCTGCTGCGCGGCTCCTCGGCGAAGCTGTCGGACCTGCCGCCGGAGCTGCGCAAGGACCCGCTGAAGTTCGACGCCCCGCAGCTGGCGACCTTCCCGGACCTGTTCCCCTCCGGGATGCTGAACCGGCTGTCGGCGAAGGCGCTGAACGAGTTCTACTACCGGAAGTCGAAGACGAAGTCCGGTGTGGTGCAGAACATCACGCAGTTCTACCACCTGCTGGACCTGTTCGCGGACTGGAACCGGGCCTACGGCCCCAACGGGTTCCTGCAGTACCAGTTCGTCGTCCCCTTCGACCGGACCGACCTGCTGAAGTCGAGCATGGAGGCCATCGTCGAGTCCGGGCACATCTCCGCGCTGAACGTGCTCAAGCGGTTCGGCGACGCGAACGACGCCCCGCTGTCGTTCCCCACGCGCGGGTGGACGCTGGCCGTCGACCTGCCCGTGAAGGAGGGCCTGGGGCAGCTGTGCGACCTGCTCGACGAGATGGTCCTGGACGCGGGGGGCCGGCTGTACCTGGCGAAGGACTCGCGCACCACGGCCGACCGCTTCGCCCGCATGTACCCCGAGCTGCCCGCGTGGCGGAAGGTGCGCGACGAGGTGGACCCGGAGCGGAAGTTCGCCTCCGACCAGTCGCGCCGCCTCCAGCTCGTCACCGGCTGACCCCCCGCGACCGCGGGGCGCGGGTCAGGGGATGGGGACGGCCGAGCCCGTCACCACGATCCCGCCCCGCGCGGGGACGTCGACCGTGAGGACCCCGGGCCGGCCGACGTGGCGGCCCTGGTGGATCGTGACCGTCGCGGGGACCGGCACGAGGCCGAGGTCGCGCAGGTAGCCCCCGAGGGCCGCCGCGGCCGACCCGGTGGCCGGGTCCTCGGTGATCGACCCGACGGGGAAGACGTTGCGGGCCTCGAACTCCAGCGGGCCGCGGCGGTGGACGACCGTGAGGGTGGCGGGCCAGCCGTGGGTGTCCAGCACCCGCCGCGCCCGCTGCGGGTCGACCGTGAACGCGTCGAAGCGGGCGGCGTCGCGCACGACGAGCACGGGGTGCGGGTTCCCGGCGTTCGCGACGCGGGGCGGGTGCTGCCCGTCGAGGTCGTCGCGGTCCAGGCCGATCAGGTCGAGGACGTCGCGCAGGGCGTCGTCGGGCAGCGCGGTGACCACGGGGTCGACGCTGGTGAAGGACGCCCGGCCGGCGTCGACGACGATCTCGACCCGGCCGACGGGGGTGTCGAAGGAGTAGTCGCCGGGCCCGGACCGCTCCGCCAGGGCCACGGCCGTCGCGACGGTCGCGTGCCCGCAGAACGGGACCTCGGCGTGCGGGGAGAAGTAGCGCATCGCGACCGTGCGGCCGGTGCCGCCGACGACGAACGCGGTCTCGGCGTACCCGACCTCGGCGGCGACCGCCAGCATCTGCCCGGCGGTCGCCGTCCCGGCGTCGAGGACGACCCCGGCGGGGTTGCCCCCGGCGGGGTCGTCGGTGAAGGCGGCGTAGCGCAGGACGTCCACGCCGGGACCCTACTGCGCGGCCCCGTGGCGGGTCAGCCCTTGAGGGCGCCGGCGGCGATGTTGGCGATGAAGTGCCGCGACCCGATGAGGAAGATCCCGATGAGGGGCACGACGCTCACCACGGCCCCGGCCATGATCATCCCGTAGTCGGTGGTGTAGACGGAGTTCAGCTGGGCCAGCGCGGTCTGCAGGGTCTGCCGGCCCGGGTTCACCAGGACGACCAGCGGCCAGATGTAGTCGTTCCAGGCCGTCACGAAGGTGAAGATCCCCAGGAACGCCAGTCCACCGCGCAGCATCGGGATCGCGATGGACCACCAGGTCCGGAAGAACCCGGCCCCGTCCAGGGTGGCGGACTCGATGAGCTCGTCGGGGATCGACGCCTGGGCGAACTGCCGCAGCAGGAAGATGCCGAACGCGTTGGCCGCACCGGGGACGATGAGGGCCTGCAGCTCGCCCATCCAGCCCAGCTCGGACATGAGGACGAAGCTCGGCACGAGGGACAGGTTGCCCGGGACGAGGAACGTCACGAGGAGCACCGCGAACAGCGCGTTGCGCCCCGGGAACCGGTACTTGGCGAACGCGAACGCGGCCAGGGAGTCCAGCAGCACCACGAGCACGGCGAGCGAGCCGGCCACGATGAACGAGTTGAGCATCGCCCCGAGCAGGTCGATGTTGGAGACGACGTTGCGCAGGTTCTCCAGCAGGTGCGTGCTGGGCAGCAGGTTCGGCGGGTACCCGAAGATCTGCCCGGTGGTGCTGGTCGCCATGACGAGCAGCCAGTAGAACGGGAACAGCGACAGCAGGACACCGACGAGGATGCAGGCGTGCGTGACGACCCGGCCCAGGACCCACTGCCGGCTCCGGCGGGGTTTGACGACGGTGGGTCGTTCCCGGTTCGCCCGCGGGGTCCGGGTCAGTTCCGGCGCGCTCACTTCGCCACCTCCTTGGTGCGGCGCGACACCTTCGGGACCGCGTCGCGGTCCCGCAGCAGCCGCCAGTTGATGATGGCGAACACGGCGGCGAGGGCGAACAGGGCCCACGCGATCGCCGAGCCGTACCCGAAGTCGAGCTGGGAGAACGACTGGTCGTACTGGTAGAGCACGATGGTCATGCCGGCCTCGTCGACCCCGCCGACGGTGCCGTTGCCGTTGGCGGCGCCGAAGAGGATCTGCGGCTCGGTGAACAGCCCGAGGCCGCCGATGGTGGAGGTGATGACGGTGAACAGGATCACCGGGCGCAGCATGGGGATGGTGACGGAGAAGAACGTGCGCCAGAACCCGGCGCCGTCGACCTTCGCGGCGTCGTACAGCTCGTCGGGGACGGCCTGCAGCGCGGCCAGGTAGAGGATCGCGTTGTAGCCGGTCCAGCGCCAGATCACCATCGCGGCGATCGTGATCTTGATGCCCCAGTCGGTCGACAGCCACGCGACGGTCGGCAGGCCCAGGGCGGTCAGGGTGGAGTTGACGATGCCGAAGCTGTCGGAGAACACCGACCCGAAGACGATGGCCATGGCGACCATGCTGGTGACGTTCGGGATGAAGAAGGCGACCCGGTAGAAGCCCTTCATCCGGATGTTCTGGTGCAGCAGGAACGCCATGAGCAGCGCCAGGAACAGCATCGGCACCGTCGAGATCACCCAGATGATGAGGGTGTTCGAGACGGCGTTCCAGAACCGGGTGTCCTGCAGCAGGTAGGCGTACTGCTGGAGGCCGACGAACTTGATGTCGCCGATGCCGTCCCAGTCGGTGAACGACAGATACACCGAGAAGAGGATCGGGAACGCGCCGAAGACGAGGAACAGCAGGTAGAACGGCGAGACGGCCGCGTACTGGGGCCAGAACGACCGGAGCCCGCGGCGGTGCACGGCGACGCCGTCGGTGACCTGCCGGGACGCGGTGGGCCGCATCGTGAGCGCCATCAGATGACCCCTCGCTTCTTGAGGACCTTGTCCACGGCCGTGACCGCCTCGTCCCACGCCTGGTCGGGGTCCTTGCCTGCGGACTCCACGACGCGCAGCTGGTCGCGGAAGGCCTCGATCTGCTTCTCGTAGGTGCTGATGAACGTCGTGGGGACGTTCTCGGCGGCGGTGCTGAAGAACGCCAGCGGGTCCTGGTCGCCGAAGAAGCCGCCGGAGTCGGCCATGCCGGCGTCGAACGCGCCGGGGGCGGAGGGGAAGAGCTGGACCTCGTTGTAGGACTGCGCCTGGTTCTCCGGCAGGGTCAGCCAGCGGGCGAAGGCCAGCGCCGCCGCGGGGTCCTTCGACGTCTTGGGGACGGCGAGGAAGGACCCGCCGGAGTTGCCGGGCAGTCCCGGCTGCTGGGCGATGCGCCACTTCCCGGCGAGGTCGGGGGTGGTGTCGGAGGCGACCTTCATCCACCAGGCGCCCTCGATGTGGCCGCCGAGCTTGCCGGAGTTCCAGGCCGCGTTCTGCTCGTTCTCGACCTGGAGGTTGCGGGTCACCTTCGCCCGGACCGCCTTGACGGCGGTGTCCCACGCGGTCCGGATCGCGGACCCGGGTTCGTGATAGAGCGGCCGGTCGTCGGCGTCGAAGTAGCGTTCGGGGGAGGCGTTGACGTACTGGTTGAAGACCATGACGGCGTTGGCGATGAGGGCCACGTCGCTGGTCTCGCGCAGCTGCTGCCCGAAGGCGATCCAGTCGTCCCAGGTGCGGACGGCGGCCGAGACCTCCTCGGGTTCGGACGGCATCCCGGCCGCGGCGAAGAGGTCCGTCCGGTAGAAGAAGCCGGTGGGGCCGGTGTCCATCGGGAAGAACAGGAACCGGCCGCTGGGGGTGCGGCCGAGGTTCCACTTCCACTCGTAGTAGTCGTCCTTGTAGTCCTGCGCCCCGTAGTCGTCGAGGTCGACGAACTGGTCCTCGCTGGGGAAGTACAGGGCGGCGTTGGAGTTCACGGCGGTGAGGTCCGGGATGTACGCCTGGGCGGCGAAACCGGTGCGCAGCTTGTTGTCGAACGCGCCGCCGATGACGTCGGCACGCAGCCGCTTGGTGGTGCCGGGGATGCCGGCGGCGGCCGTCTCCAGGAGGCTGGGGGCCATCGACCGGTTCCAGTACCAGAGCACCAGTTCGCCCGGGTCGCTGGAGATGGACGTCCCCGAGCCGCAGCCGGTGAGCCCGGCGGCCAGGGGGATGCCGGCGGCACCGGCGACCCCGGCCCGCAGGAACGCGCGCCGGGAGTGGGAACGGCCGGGGGAGTTCCCCGGCGAGGACGACGTGACGTGCAACCGGACCAGCCCACTCTCTTCGTCGAGACCGTCGAGCCGAGCTTCCGTGAGCGCTCACGGAGTGCTAGGACGGTGCCACCGGCGACGGTGGCTGTCAAGGCGCGCGATGATGCGTGTCGCGTCGTCGGGAGGAGCGGGGTCGGTGTGAGGGCAGCAGGGGACGACCGGCAGGACGACCGGCCGGCCGGTGTCGCGGTGCGCCGCGCGCGCCGGCCCGCGCGGGTCGGGGTGACCATCGAGGACGTCGCGGCGGCCGCGGGGGTCTCGCGGCAGACGGTGACCCGTGCGATGAACGACATGGAGGGCATCAGCGTCGCGACCAAGACCCGCGTCCTGGCCGCCGCGAAGGAGCTGAACTACCGGCCGTCGCGGTTCGGCCGGGGGCTGGCCCGGGCCGCCCACGACACCCTCGGCCTCGTCGTGTCCGACCTCGCGAACCCGTACTACCCCGAGTTCGCCGCCGCCACGGTCCGCTACGCCGGTGAGCTGGGCTGGAACGTCGTGCTCGTCGACACCCTGCACGCCCAGGACGACCTGCGGGTCCTGGCGGACCTGGCCCGGCAGGTCGACGCCGTCATCGGCTACCTCGGGTCCCGCGAGCGGTGGGCGGACGCGCTGTCGGGCATGACGGTCGTCGCGGTCGACCCGGCGCCCGACGGGCTGCTGCCGGGCACGCACGCCGTCCGGCTCGACCCCCGCGCGGCGCTGCGCGAGGCCGCGGCGCACCTCGCCGCGACCGGGGTGCGCACGGCCGTCGTCCTCGACGGGGGCCGCCGCGCGGTGAGCGAGCGCGGTCGGCTCATCGCCGCGGCGCTGCGCGCCCGGGGGGTGGAGGTCGGGTTCGCGCAGGCCGGCGACCAGGACGTCGAGGCGGCCCGCGCCGCGACCCGCGGGCTCATCGCGCGCGGGCTGCCGGACGCGGTGTTCGCCTGGAACGACATCCTCGCCGTCGGTGCGCTGTCCACGCTCACCGAGCACGGCGTGTCCGTGCCCGGCGACGTGCGGCTCGCCGGGATCGACGGGCTCTCGCTCGGGACGTTCGTCACCCCCCAGCTGACGACCCTGGCCGTCGACATGCACGAGGTGGCCCGGCAGGCCGTCGACCTGGCCGTGGAGGCGCTGCGCAGCCCGCCGGGCCCGGCCCCGCAGACGCGCCGGGTCGAGCACGTGTTCGTGCCGCGCGGCAGCGCCTGAGCGGGGGCGGGTGTGGTGCACCCGGACGTCGGTGACGGTTCTGCACCAGGACATCGGTGACACTCCCAGCCGTCCTGGTGGTGACACTCCCCGGTCCTCCGAGCCCGCCCTGCTGCCCTCAGACGGCCAGCGCGCAGCGCAGACCTCCCCTGCACCTGGTGACCCGAACGCGGTGAGCGCGGAGGCCGACGGGCGACCACGGCCCGGCGAGCAGCACCAGCGGAGCCGTCAGCGGCTCACTGCACCGCCCCGACGTCGCGGTCACGGACGTCGCGGTCGTGTCGATGACCACGCTGTCGCGTTCGCGCGAGGAGCGCTGCACCGGACCGTTGCCGCCACGCTGCCCGGCAGGGAGCATCGACGCCATGAGCTTGGAGACGTGGTGGCCCCACCTGAAGCAGGACTCTCGCGACTGGCTCATCGCCCACAACGGGGAGGCGATCACCCAGTCCGTCGTGCGGGACATCGAGCGAGTAGCCGGCCGCGTACCCGCGCAGGCGTGGTGGGTGGGCGAGGTCGGACCCGATGGTCTGCAACTGTCCGATGCAGCCGTCGACTGGATCGAGGAAGCAGCCAACGAGGATCCCCAGCAGGACAGCGCGACGTCACGGTCATGGCGCTGTCGTGGGCGTCGATGACCGGCTCACAGGAGCCGGACGTCGTAGTCGCTGAAGCGTCGATCGACGCTGAGCAGTCGCAGCCCGCGCCGGGAGGCCTGCGCGATGAGCACGCGGTCGAAGGGGTCGTCGTGGTGGCGCGGCAGGGCGCCGGCGGCCAGGCCGTCGTCCACGGTGATCGGCAACTCGGTGAACCCCTGCTGCTGCAACTCCTCGCGCAGACCGTCCGGGGCGGTCAGCTTGCCCAGCGCAGCCTTGATCGACATCTCCCACGCTGAAGCCGCGGAGACGAACACCTCGTTCTCGCCGTCGGCCACGGCAACTCGCATGCGCTCGGGCAGTCGTTCGTCATCGCTCAGCCACCACAGCAGGACGTGGGTGTCGAGCAGCAGAGCCGTCACGGGTGCGGCTCGACGTCGCCCTCGCCGAAGGCGGCCACCAGGTCCTCGGAGGTGTCGTCGAAGTCGTCGGCGATGACCACTCGCCCCTTCCACGCCCCCGGACGACGCGTTCCGCGCGAGCGGGCAGGCACCAGGCGGGCCACGGGCTTGCCCGAACGGGCGATCACCACGTCCTCGCCCCGTTCGACCGCTTCGAGCAGGCGTGACAGGTGCGTCTTCGCCTCGTGCACGTTCACCGTCTGCGTCACGGCTCCACGATAAGGACTAAGTCGGACTAAGTCCACGTGCGCACGGGGTGTCGGCCGCAGCCGCGACCTCACGGTCATCCCGCGTTGAGCGTGATCGTCAGCGGCCAGCGACATCGCGCTCATGCCGAAGAGCGCGCTGCGACCGGTGCAAGAGTGAAGCCGTGAGCGACACCGCCCGAGGCACCGGCCAGCCCGGAGCGCGCCTGAGCTTCCTGGCGCGACCCCACTGGGTGAACGCCCTGCTGCTCAGACTCGCCGCCAGGCCGTACCTGCGCCTGGAGGGCAGCGAGCATGCCCTGGCGTGGGGTCGCACCAGCGTCTTCCCCCTCGAGCCGGGTCAGCACACGCTCGAAGCGTTCTGGCGCTACCGCGGCACCCGGGCCCCCCTGGGCGCCGGCACCCTGCAGGTACGGGTGCAGCAGGGCGACGAAGTCCTCGTCGAAGCCCGCAACGGCCCGTTGAACCACCAGCCGCTGCAGCTGCGACGACGGCCCGCTCCCTGAAGCGAGCTGTCCGCGCCGCTCGATTCACCGTCGACCTCGGGATCATGTCGCGCTACGCGCGACGTCACGGTCATCCCGCGGGGCGCATAGGAACCAGGCACCGGCTCGCGCCAGCGTGCACCTGCCTGCACCAGGTACCACCCTGATCCCATGGCGCGCGAACAGCTCTCACCAGCCGCCGGAGCCGGACGACACCGCCAGCGGGCACGCCCAGCGCCCCGGCACGGGGCTTGGGTCCTTGCCGACTGCCTCATGGCCCTGCTGTGGCTGCCGGTGCTTCCCCTGCTCTACCTCACCCTGCCGGGCTGGCTCGTGGTCCCCTTCGCCCTCGTGGCCCTTTGGAGTGTGGTGCGCGCCTACCGACAGGTCTGGCTGTGGACGCAGGACCAGCGTTACCAGCATGACCACTACCAGCACGACCACCACCAGCGCGAGCACGAGCGACACGTCCGCGTCTGAGCGCAAGCCCCCAGGTGGCGAAGAGAGCACCCCGGCCCCTCACACCGCCACGTCCGCGCCAGGCGCTACGGCATCACCGGCCGACTTCCCGGTCATCCCGCGATCCGAGCGCTCTTGGCTCCAGATGATCTTGCGGTCATGACGAGATGCGAGTGGTCGCAGAGCGCGACGCCCGCCAGCGCTGTCGCTCGTCGCGCTGCGGGCCGACTGAGGTAGGAGGACCCGCTGCGGTCACCGCACCCGGAGCCTTAGCCCGCCGACGAGGTGTGGGGGCGATGTCTTCCCACTGCCGCGATACCGCCATCTGCAGGTAGGCGTCGTTCTCGGCCACCGCCACATCGGCAAGGACCGGCCCCTTGCCCGTCGCTAGATCCACCCCGCTCAACCGCAGCCGGGTACCCCGCTGCCGCTGCACCAGCACCCGGTCATCGGGCAGCAGCCCCAGGATCTGCGCCTGGCGCGGCGGGTCGCCCCGCGGCCCGTTCAGCCACGCCGGCTTCTCCTGCCGCCCGTCGCCCAGGTGCAGGATCCGTTGGTAGTCCTCGTTCACGATCACCAGCCGTTGGCTGTCCGGCGACCAGGACGCCGACCCGCCCAGGTGCACCGACTCCCGACTTCTCGAAGGTTCGACCTGCAGCACTGTCTCCAGCGTCGCGGCGTCCAGCACCAGCAGCGCCTCACAGGAGGCTCCTGGCGGCTGCATCCAGAGCGCCACCAGCCGGCCATCAGGGGACCACTGCAGTTGGGCGTCGCGCTGGCTGGAGCGCATGTAGGCACGCTCGAACACTCGTTGCGCGCTGACCGCGAGGTCCGGCCCGCGCAGCACCGACACGGTGATCCGTCCCACCTCGGCGGTCGCGTAGGTGTCTGCGACGGCCAGGTCTCGCTCATTCGGGGCCAGGCCGTAGTGCAGCTGCTGGGTGCGTCCGCGCCGGGTGAACGGTGTCGGCCGCTGCCGGCCGGTGGCGACGTCGATCAGGACCAGCCGCTCCTCCGTGCGCGGTGTGTAGCGGCGCCCATCGGTGGTGTTCTCGCCGTCGGCGGGGACCCGGCCCAGCAGGGTCTGCCCGGAGGGACTGAGGAACAATGAGTTCAGGTTCGGTCCCGGTCCGGCCTCGAGCGGGTGCAGGTCCGCCAGCAGCCGCCAGGCGATGCCCTCGCCGGTCTCGAGCAGCAGCTGCGGGGTGCGGTTGTGCAGGTCGGGGTTGTTGACGCGCAAGCTGGCCACAGCGAAAGCGCTGATCGGACCCCTCATCACAGGCTCCTCCGCCTCGACGTCAGGTCCACGGTACGCACGGTGCGTCGACCCTTCGGCGCACCGACGAACTACCGGTCATCCCGCGGTGCGCGCGGAGCGCACCGTCACCCCGCAGACCAGCAGGTCGCCTCACGCCCAGCGAGGCAGACCCGCCCAAGATCGTCGACAACCGATGACTTCCGCTCCGGCTCGGAGTCGGCCAAGTTGAAGATCACCCACCTGATCGGAGACCCACGTGCTCGACGCCGTCCCCACCACGACGGACCTGTGGTCGGCCACCCACACCGAACGCGCCGCCCTGGCCCAGGACCTGGCCGACCTCACCGCAGAGCAGTGGGCCACGCCCTCCCTGTGCACGCGATGGACCGTCGAAGACGTCCTAGCCCACCTCAGCGCGGCGGCCAGCACCGGCAGGATGCGCTGGCTGCGCAGCATGCTCACCACCCGCTTCGACGCCGGCGTGCACAACCAGCGCCGACTTCGCGAGCAGCGGGGCCCCACTCCGGCCGCGACCTTGGACCGCTTCACGACCCTCATCACCAGTACCACTGCCCCGATGGGGCCGGTCGCGGCGTGGCTGGGGGAAGTCGTCGTCCACGCCCAGGACATCCGCCGTCCCTTGGGGATTGCGAGCACACCCCCCGTGTCGACGCTCACCGCCGTGGCGCGCTTCTACGCCGCTCGCGACTTCGCGGTCAACAGCCGCACCGCGGTCCAGGGCCTCTTACTGCAAGCCAGCGACGGGCCCTTCACCGCCGGCCAGGGACCACTGGTGAGCGGATCGACCTTGGCCCTGATCATGGCCATGGCTGGGCGTAGCGACTTCTACAGGGAGCTGAGCGGACCCGGCCTCGAGGTGCTGCAGTCGCGATCCGCGCCCTTGTGAGCTCACGGCGTGGAAGTCGATGACTTCACGGTCATCCCGCGATCCGAGCGGTCATGGCCCTCGATGATCTTGCGGTCATGTCGATGTCCGGACGCAAGGACCCACGGCCTCGCCATCGACGTCCGTGCTCCAGGCCAGTGGAACGCTGCACGAGCACGCTACGTCGAAGGCCCATGAGACCCCGCTGGTGGCTGCCTCTCGGCTGCGGACTGCTGGTGCTGCTGTCGGGCTGCAGCCTGGAATCGAAGTCCTGCTCGACCGCAGGCGGAGCCAGCGGGGTGCTCTTTGAGGCCTCAGCCCTGCCCACTACCGCTCCACTGCCCTGGCAGGCCACATTCTGCGCCGACGACGTCTGCCACGACGGCGTGGTCGACGACTACGACAGCATCTGGTTCGACGCCGAGAACGACCAGCTGGGCACCGATCCCGTCACCGCCCACCTGAAGGTGGTGGCCGCTGACGGTGCGGTCCTGGCGGACTCCACCACGGAACTGACGACCAGCCGGCACGACGTTAACGGGAACGGCTGCGGGCCGATCGTCTGGAGAGCCGGTGCCGTCGTGGGAGCAGACGGCACCCTCACTGCTGCACCCACCGGTGAACAGCCCTAGCAGCCTGGTCTACGCCGATCGGGCATCGCTCGGTCATGACGCGTTGTGCGCGCTGCCGCTGGCCGCCGGCGACTTCGCGGTCGTGGCGAAAGCGAGTGATCCTCGGCCGATCTCTTGGCAGCCTCGCTCACGGTGCACACCCGTCCGAACGAGGAGTCCGAATGACGCTTCAAGCCGACCATGACGTCCTCCAGGAACCCTTCGCGGTTCTGCGTGACGAGGTCGTCATGCTCCACTGCTTGCGGCTGCAGGACGCAGCAGCTCACCTCGCAGGAGAGGACGAAGACCAGGTGCGCTGGCTCAACGAGGGGCATCACTCCACGCTCGAGCGCGTGACTGCCTGGATCGGTGAGAACCACGGCGAGTGGACCAACGACGGTCCCCGCCGTCACTTCGGCATCTTCGATGAAGCGACAAGAGCGCTGGTAGGAGGCGTGGAGGCCAACCTTGGCCTGCTCGACGGTGCTCCGGAGCGGGTCAACCTCTCCTACGCCATCTTCCCTGCCTGGCGAGGACGGGGGCTGGCCGCACGAGCAGTGCTGCTCGTGTGCGACTGGCTCGCGACCAGCACCCCGGCCCGAACAGCAGTCGTCCGCATCGAGCCGGGCAACGATCACTCACACCGCGTGGCGATGGCCGGCGGCTTCACCAAGACCGGTGTCGTCCTCGCCGACGACGTGGAGTTCGTCTGCTACGAGAAGCCGCTGAAGGACAGAACGCCCGGGTGATCCAGAGCGCCGGGACGGCTCACGGCCCTTCCGGTCATCCCGCGTTGTGCGTGATCGCCAGCGGCCGGCGACGTCGCGATCGTGACGATGTCCGGGTGGAAGCCGGGGGGCATGGATCACCTGCACGTCCCTGCGGATCGGGACGCGGCACCGCGCTGCGCAGGCGCCGCCGGCGGCGGTGCTCCCTGCGATTCGAAGCAGCGACGCCCTTCCAACGATCACCGCGTGACCGAAGACCCGGGGTGCGTCCTAGGACCGCCTCTTCACGATGTAGGCCGTCGGCTACCGCCGGAAGGGAGGTCTCCAGTCCCCCTCCGGGAGGGGGGTCGTCGGGGTGACGGTGGGCACGAAGGCCAGCGCGTCGAGATCCTCCCCCGGGCAGCAGGTGTCGTGCTGCCACCTCCAGGTAAGGGTGCTGACGAGCGAGCCCGCGGTGCGCACCGGCCACGCGCGGGAGAGATCAGCGGGGGCCGGGCCCACCGCTGTCGCAGCAGCGGCGAGGTCCAGCACGTACGTTCCCCCGCCGCCGGCCTCCTCGAGCACCGACTCCAAGGTCCCCCGCCCCGGGCCGGGCCAGCGCACGACCTCAGGCGCCGCGCTCACGCGGCCGAACGGCCTGCGCGTGTAAGCCCGGAAGCTCCCGCTGCCTGCGAACACCCCCAGCGCCCAGTACCGCGGCCCCAGCGCCTCGGCCAGGTGCTGCCCCATCGACCGGACCCGCCCCCCGCCGTACGGCCGCTTGGCGACGTGGGCGTTGTGGGCCCACACCGCCACCCGGGCACCCGGAGCCTGCACCAGGCGCAGAACGCGCTCAGCCATGAGCGCATCCCGCGCGGCCACTGCCGCGAAGCCCGCCTCACCCGAGGCGAGGCGGGCGGCATCCCCAAGCGCGGCGAAGGCGCAAACCTCCTCCTCGGTGTCCAGATGCGCGGTGATGTCCCGCAGCAGGTGCGCCGCGCCGGACGGCAGCGCGTCGCCGACCCTCATCAGCGACAGGATGTCGAGGAGCCTGGTGCTCGCCGCATCAAGCGTGCCGGCCCGTTGCAGAGCGGCGCGGACCATTTCCGCGGAAGCGGTGGGCAGTTGCGGGTCCACACCGACGAAGGCGACCGGGGAAGCACCGCTGTCGTTGTGGGCCCGCAGCGCGTGCAGCAGATCACGCACCTCCTCGGTGCGCCACGTCCAGAACCCGATGTCCAGCAGGAGCGAGTCGTCCCACGCCCGCCTGCCGGCCACGTACTCCCCGAGCGGTAGGCACCGGTCAGTGGACGCCTCCATCGCCACGTGCGTCAGCCCGCCTGCCCGGGCCGCTTCCACGATGAGGCGCGACTTCAGGGCGAACACCTCCCGGCTGCCGTGATTCGGCTCACCCAGAGCCAGGACCCGCCTCGTGTGGTCGCGGTCGGCCGGCTCAGCGCCGGAGGTCGACGCCCTCTCGCGAGCCGTCTGCATCCAACGGGTGAGCGCGGCGTCCATGTCGGCACGCTAGCCCGGTCGCCGTGGTCCGTGACCGAGCGAAGGACCCGACCGCGGAGCAGCCGCATCTTGATACGCGAGTCCGAGAGGTGGGTCAGCAACCTGTACCTCGGAGTGCTCCAGCTCAGCACGCCGATCGACCACACGTCCGGTCATCCCGCTGGCTAGGACGTCGATGACCCCGCGACCGCGCTCGTGTCGATGACCGTCTGCCACCACGTGCTGAAGTCCTCGGAGTCCTCGTTGCCCGCTCGTGGCCACACCAGGTGGACCCCGTAGGAAGTGAGCCGACGTCGGTTCTCCGCGGTCACAGGGTGGCTCAACAAGGCGGTGTTCATCGAAGGCGCCACCACCACCGGGTTCCCGGCCCCGATCGCTTCTGCAGCCACTGCCGTCACCAGCGTGTCCGAGATCCCGCTCGCCAGCTTGTTCACCGTGTTAAAGGTCGCCGGCGCCACGCAGACCGTGGAGCGCTCTTCAGGCAGGGGTTCCCCGGCGTTCAGGAGCGGTCTCCCGATCGATGCCTCGACGGCGTCTTGATCGAGCCACGACAAGGCGCTGTCCGAGGCGCCGACCCAGAGGCCAGCGCCTCGTTCGCGGGCTAGGCGGAGTCCGTGGTCCAGTGACCGCAGCGGGCGTGAAGCGCTCACGAGCAGCGTCAACGTGAATGCTGGAGGTGGTGCATCGCCCGACGGGTTCATGAACGACCACGTTGGCACACCGCTGCCCAGGCGGGTGGCGCGATGCGCCGTGGACGGCGCGGGACCGACCGGTGACTTTACGGTCATCCCGCGGGGCGCGCGGGCGCACGGTCATCCCGCGGGGCGCGCGGGCGCACGGTCATCCCGCGGTGCGCGCGGGCGCACGGTCATCCCGCGGTGCGCGCGGGCGCACGGTCATCCCGCGATCAGGTGCGGCCTCGAAGGTGCCGCTTGCGGATGCGGAAGTCCGCCAACGCTCCGATCGTGGCGACCTTGGTGTTCAGGACGGGGCAGACCCAGATCCCCTGGTCGTCATGCTCGCGTGCAACCAGTGGGTGCCGGTCGGGGTGGTGCGGGCACGCCGGCCACGACGCCGGCCGCTCGAGCTTCCACAACGCCTCCACCGCCCACTCCTGCACCTGTTCAGCCAGGGCGAGCACCTGTGCCGTGAACGGCTGCCCGGTCTGGACCCACACACCTGTGCCGGTGCTGTCGGGGCTGTGCAGCCAGCAGCCGGCGGCCCCGGGGTAGTCCTGCCACTCGCGGTCGTCCACGGTCGGCACGACTCCGCTGGCGACCTGCAGGTCCGCTAGCAACGGCGCCAACGCTGCGTCCAGCTCGGGGTGCACGCGACCAGCATGGCGATCATGGACCACAGGGCGCCACCGACCTCGCGGTCATCCCGCGAGCCGTGCGACGCACGGTCGTCGCGCCCTCAGCGTGGCGGTGCCTGGCCCGGACGCACCACGGCCGCCGGGCTGTTCGGCCCGGCGGCCGTGGACGTGTGGTGGTCGATCCGGCAGTCGCCTCTCGGCGAGAGGCCGCTCGAAGCGGCTGGAGGTGAGGCCCGGGGACGTGCAGCAGATCGACCACCCTCTGCAAGTCGATGACGAGCAGCAGCATTCTCAGCGTCACCGCGCTCCAGTGCTGCGACTGTCACCGGAGTCCTGACACGTCGACTGTCGCCGATGTCCTGGGACACCACACCTGAGCAGGGTCGGGTCACGGGCACCGGTGGCCGTCGCCCTGCGGTCGGGGCGCCGCGTCCGGAGTCGCCGGGTGGTCCTGTCCCGCAGCGGTTCCGCCCGCTCCGGGACTCGGGGGAGGCAGCCGCGGCCCCCCGGTCCCCGGCGTCACGAACCGGCGGTGGCCGGCCTCCCGTCGCGGTGTGCGCCCACCACGGCCAACGCGCTCACGGCCTGCGCGGCGACGGCGATGGCCGACCGGGCGCTGCGGTCGTCGCGGTCGGCGAGCCAGGTGGTGGCGACGCCGGCGCCGAGGGCGACCAGGTAGGCGGCCAGGTCCTCCAGGTCGACGGTCCAGGTGAGGCCGCGCTCGAGGGACCACGCCTGGAGGTCGGCGCACGTCCTGGCGCGGTACTGGCGCTGTTCCCACTCGCTCAGCGACGCCGCCGCGTCGACCCTCTGGTGGGCCAGCGACAGTTCGTTCAGGGCGAGGTGGTAGTCGGGGTTCCGCTGGACGAGGTGGAGCTGGGCCGTCAGGGCCGCCTGCAGGGCCGTGGCCACGTCGCTGCACGCCCGCATGGCGTCGGCCACCGAGGCCAGGGTGCTGGAGACCTCGCGTTCGAGGAGGGCGCTGAACAGTTCCTGCTTGGAACCGAAGGTGTAGTGGAAGACCCCGTGGGGAACCCCGGCCTGCTCGGTGACCGCCCGGGTCGTGAGGCCCTTCACGCCCCGGCCCGACACCACCTCGACCGCTGCGTCCAGCAGTTGCTCGCGTCGTTCCCGAGCGGACCGGTGCGTCTGCCTGACCGGTCGGTCGCCCGTCTGCTTCTCGCCCATGCGTCGTCCTCCGTGGTGGTGGGGGGACGGTAACGAAGACGGTCCGGCCGGGCCAACCGGCCGAGCCGTCACCCGACCGGACTTGGCCACTTGACCTGGCCAACTGGCCAGGTTTTACTGGGGGCACCTCGACGAAGGGATCCCCGTGCTGACCATCCACCCCGCCTCCGCGGCCGACGCGCCCGCCGCCGCCGCCGTGCTGGCCGAAGCGTTCGACGGCGACCGCGTGGTGAGCGCGGTGACGGCGCGCCGGGCGACCGGCCGCGGCCGCCTCGACGCGCTGTTCCTCGCCCTGCTGCGCAGCAGCACCCTGGCCGGCGGCGGCGTGGACCTGGCCCGCACCCCCGACGGCTCCGTCGCGGGGGTGGCCGTCTGGCAACCGCCGGGCGCCGGTCACGGCCCGCTGGACCTGGCCCGGCAGGCGGGGCAGCTCCCGCTGTTCTGGAGCGCGCTGGGACTGCGGGGACTGCTCAGCGCCGCGCGCGCGCAAGCGGTCCTGGCCTCGCACCGGCCGTTCGCCGCCCACTGGTACCTCGCCCAGATCGGCGTGCGCGCGCGAGCCCGGGGCCTGGGGGTGGGGTCGGCGCTGCTGACCTCCCGGCTGGACCGGATCGACCGCGCCGGCGAGGCCGCCTACCTCGAAGCCTCCAGCCCGGACAACCGCCGCCTCTACGAGCGTCACGGCTTCCAGGCCGTCGGCCCGGTGCGCGGGCTGGGAGGCGCCCGGCCGACCGCCATGTGGCGGCCGGCGGGGGCGGGGCGCCGCCTCGACGCACCCGCGCCGGGTCCTCGCCCCGCCGAGGGCGGCCCGGTGGTGGTGGGCTGAGCGGGACGACCGCTGGTCGTCCCCGGCGGTTCAGCCGGCCCGCGGCGGGGCGGTGCTGTCGCGCACGACGAGGGTCGTGGCCAGTTCGACCCGGGGGTTGGCGGGTTCCTCGCCGGCGCCCACCGCCAGCACCGTGCGGGCGGCCAGCGCGCCCATCTGGACCAGCGGCTGGTGCACGGTCGTCAGCGGCGGCGAGGCCCACGCGGCCAGGGTGAGGTCGTCGAACCCGACCACGCTGACGTCCTCGGGCACGCGCAGACCGGCGCGGCGCACCGCCTCGTAGACGCCCAGGGCGATCTGGTCGCTGGCGGCGAACACGGCCGTGGGCGGGTCGGGCAGGGCGAGCAGGGCGGTGCCCTCGCGCAGCCCGGACTCCTGGTAGAAGTCGCCCTCGCGCACCAGGCCGGGGTCGACGACCAGGCCGGCCGACTCCAGGCCGGCGCGGTAGCCGCCCAGGCGGGCGCGGCTGCACAGCATCCCGGTCGGGCCGCTGACGTGCGCCACGCGCCGGTGCCCCAGCCGCACGAGGTGCTCGGTGGCGCTCAGCCCACCGGCCCAGTTCGTCGCCCCCACCGAGGGCGCCCCCTCGACCGGTCCACCGGTCGGGTCGACGACCACGACCGGCACCGTCGCCTCCAGCAGTTCCCGCGCGAGGGCGGGGGCCAGGGAGGAGGCGACGAGCACGACCCCGTCGCTGGCCCGGGTGCGCAGGTTCCCCAGCCAGCGCCGCGCGGAGGTGGTGCGCCGGTGCACGGCGGAGACGACGGTGCCGATCCCGGCCGCGTGGGCGACGTCCTCCACCCCGCGGATGATCTCCACCGCCCACGGGGAGTCGAGGTCGTCGAAGACGAGGTCGAGCAGACCGGCGCGCGCGACCGTCCGGGGGCGCTGCGGTCTGCGGTAGTCGTGCCGTCGCAGCAGTTCCTCGACCCGCTCACGGGTCGCCGCCGCCACGTCGCCGCGACCGTTGACCACCCGGGAGACGGTCGGCACGGAGACCCCCGCCTCGCGGGCGATCTCCGTGATCGTCACGCTGCGCCCGGACTCGCCCACCGGTGCCCCCTCTCCTCAGGTGATCACCCTAGGGCGCGGGCCCGTGCGGCACGCCCCGGTGCGGACCGGGGCGTGCCGCGGGTCGTCAGCGGCCGCCGGTCCGGGCGGCGCGCAACGCCGACTGCAGCGCGTAGTAGGCGGGCTTGCGCTCGTAGTCGTCGGTCATGACCGTCGCCGAACCCTCCGAGGCGAAGAAGACCGGGACCCAGGAGTACTTGTCGGTGAACCCCCAGATGGTGAAGGAGTTGCACTCCTCCACGCCCAGGCACGCCTGCAGCGCCCGGCGGTAGTAGTCGGCCTGCTGCGCCTGCTGGGCGCTGGTCGGGACCCCGTTCTCGGGCAGCACCATCCGGACGTCGAGCTCGGTGACGGCGGTCTCCAGGCCCAGCGCGTCGAAGCGCTGCAGGTTCGCCTGCAGGTCGCCGGGGAACCCGTACTGGGTGCTGAGGTGCCCCTGGATCGCGAACCCGTCGACGGGGACGCCCTCGGCCT
This sequence comes from Kineococcus rugosus, assembly GCF_050871975.1. Lineage (NCBI taxonomy): Bacteria > Bacillati > Actinomycetota > Actinomycetes > Kineosporiales > Kineosporiaceae > Kineococcus > Kineococcus rugosus. Next base: position 39,730 of record NZ_JBJLSJ010000022.1, read on the forward strand.
TGAGGTCCTGGATGAGGTCGTAGTAGTAGGTGCTCTTGGCGTTGATCCCCTCGACGCCGTAGTCGTTGAAGAACAGCTTCGCCTGCGGGTCCGCCTCGTGGGCCCAGCGGAACGCGTCGGCGATGATCCCCTCGCCCAGGCGGGTGATCCAGATGTTCCCGCCCTCGCTCGTCGGTCCGACGCGCAGCCCGCTGCCGTCGTCCCTGACGATCTCGTTGGCGACGTCCCACTGCTGGACGCGGCCCGCGTAGCGCCCGACGACCGTCTGGATGTGCTCCTTGAGGATCGCGCGCAGTTCGGCGTCGGTGAAGTCCCCCTGTTCCAGCCACTCCGGGTTCTGGCTGTGCCAGAACAGGGTGTGCCCGCGCACGACCTGGTGGTTCTCCTGCGCGAAGCGGACGATGGCGTCCATCGGGTAGAAGTTGTAGAAGTCCCGGCGGGGGTGGATGTACTCCCACTTGGCCTGGTTCTCCGGGGACAGCGAGCTGAACTCCGCGGCCATGCGGTCGCGGTACTCCACGTCGTAGGCGAAGGGGTCGGCGTAGTCCTGCTCGGCGTGGTGGCCGCCGCCGGCGACGGCCGTGCCCACGAAGAGGTCGCGGGGAGCCGAACGGCGCAGGGTGTCCTGGCCGCCGTGACGCTGGGCGGCCTGGGCCTGCCCCTTCTCGGCGGCGGGGCGGGGGGCCGCCGCGGCCGGGGTCGACGCCGCGAGCGCCAGCAGCGTCGGCGCGAGGGCGAGCCCGACGAGACGTCGGGCGGTGGTGGTGGGGGACTTCCGGTGCAGACGCATCTGTCGCCTTCCGAGGGCTTCGTCGCCAGGGCAGCCGGCTTCCGGAAGACTTCCGGAAGCCGTGGGGGGACCTTAAGGATCCTGTGAGCGGTCAGTCAAGACTGGTGACGGTCCGCGAGCGCGGTGAGGGCCGTCCTCCCGGTCCCCGACGCGTACGGGATGCGCCGGGGCCCGGCGCGTGGTGTGGTTCCCCGCGCACGCAGGTACCGAGGAGGAGACGACATGGGACTGCTGGACCGCTTGTTCGGGCGCCGCCGGGGCGACGCGGCGCACGTCCCCCACCCGGCGCCGCAGCACCCCCCGTGCCCCCCGCCGGCGCCCGCCGGCCGCGGGGGTCCCGCCCCGCAGGACCCGGACCGCGCGGCGGTCGAGCGGTACCGCTACATGCTGCGCACGGCGCCGCCGGACCAGGTGGAGGAGGCGCACGCCGAGGCGTTCGCGCGGCTCACCCCCGAGCAGCGCCGGCAGGTCCTGCAGCAGCTGTCCGCCGTCGTCCCGGCCTCCGAGCGCGACGCGGACGACCCCCGGAGCCTGGCCCGGGCCGCCACCCGCGCCGAGGTGCGGCAGCCGGGGACGCTGGTGCAGGTCTTCAACGGCCCCGCCGGCCCCGGGGGCGGGTACGGCGGTGGCTACGGCGGGGGTTACGGCGGCGGGTACGGCGGCGGGTTCGGACGGGGCTTCGGAGGCGGCTTCGGCGGGGGCATGGGCCTGGGCGGGACGCTGCTCACGAGCGTCGCGGGCGCCTTCGTCGGCACGGCCATCGCCGACGCGCTGATCCCCGACGACTTCGGCAACGAGCACTGGGGCGACGACCAGGCGTACGAGGCCGGCGAGGAACAGGGGTACGACCAGGGGTACGACCAGGGGTACGAGGCCGCCGAGACCGGTGACGCCGCCGACGCCGGGTACGCCGACGCCGGCTACGACGGTGGGGGTTTCGACGGTGGGGGTTTCGACGGTGGGGGTTTCGACGGTGGGGGTTTCGACGACGGGGGTTTCGACGGCGGCGACCTCGACGTCTGAGGGGACGCGGTCACCGTCACCACCGGTCTGGTCCGGTGCGTCCGTCGCGGCCCCGCTGTCAGTGCTTCGTCAGGTCGGCACGAGGGGGCCGATCCCCAACGGTCGTCAGCCCCGCTGGTCGAGTTCGTCGGGCACCTCCGGCGCCAGACGCCACGTCGGCTGGTGACCCAGCCCGTCGGGGACGTCTGCTCGTCTGCGCTGCCACCGGGCGGCGTGGATGTCGTCGTGGCACGACCCGGACGCCTCGATCCGGACGGGCACCTGGCCGGCGCCCGGTTTCCGGGTCGTCGCGGTCGACGACCTCGAGCGGAGCGGTGGACGAGGTGACGACGGCTGCCTCCACCGCGAGGACGCCTCGATGTCCGGTGCGTGAGCCCTGCGGGACCCGCAGGACCCGCCCGTCACGATGCCCCGCCGGAACCCCTGGAGGGGCGAAGGCCCGCCGGAGCGTCGTCCCCGCTCAGTCGTCCCGGCGCTTGTACCCGAAGAACCCCCGCTTGACGATCGTCGACGCGACCTCCTCGGGCACCATGGATTCCCAGCTGTCGTCCCCGGCCGCGATGCGGCGCAGGACGTCGCGGCTCAGGATCGGCAGGTACTCGGGCCGGTAGTTGTCCAGGTGGACGAAGCTGCCGCGGCGGGCGAGGTAGTCGAACAGCGGTTGCAGGTCCGGTGCGACCTGCAGGTCCTCCACGGTGACCGTGGCGCCGGTTCCCTGGTCCTGCATGGGGTAGACGAACAGCTTCAGGTCGTTCTTGAACAGCCGGCCGAAGCTCTCCAGGATCCCGCCCTGCATGTGCGTGTGGTTGTCCTCGTCGAAGAGGTTCAGCAGGCTGGGAACGCCCATGACGATGCCGATGCGCTCCTTGGTGCGACGCTGGAGGTACTCGGCGAGGCGGTTGTACTCGTAGTAGTCCGTGATGACCGTTGTCATGCCGCACGCCCCGAGCAGGTCTGCGCGGGCCAGGAAGTCGCGGCGGTCGACCTTGTCCCCGGCTGCCCGGAGGTTCCGCATGGTGAGTTCGGTCAGGGCGAGGATCGGGGCGCCCCCGGCGCCGTCCTGCGCGAACTTCTCCGCGGCGGAGGTGAGCATGTCGATGTTGACGACCGTCGGGGGGCGGAAACTGCCGCGCTCGACGAGGACCGCGTGCTTCCGCAGTGCCTCGGAGGGTTGCAGCACCTCCCCGTCGGGACCGAACATCGCCACCCCCGACAAGCCCAGCTGCACCAGTTGCAAGGCCATCACCCGGTTGTCGACGTGACGGAACTCGATGCCGCGGAACTGGATGACGTCGATCTCGATGCGTCCGGTGGACAACCGGTCCAGCAGGCTGGCCACGACCTGGTCCGGCTCGTGGCGCTCGAAGAACGCCGCGTGCAGCAGGTTCACCCCGACGATGCCCAGCGCCTCCTGCTGCAGCCCCGCGTCGTCGTCGAGCATCCGCACGTGCAGCACGATCTGGCTGGGTTCGTCGTTGGGGTGGGCCTGGAACCGCACGCCCATCCAGCCGTGGCACTCGTTGCCGCCGCGGTAGCTGCGGGCGACGACGGTGTCGGCGAAGGCGAAGAAGCAGGTGTCGTCGCCGCGCGCCTCGCTGAGGCGCTCGACGTTGAGGGAGAGCTCGTGCTGCAGCATCGCCTGCAGCCGCCCGAGGGAGACGTAGCGGTCGGACTTGCCGTACACGGCGTCGCTGACGGCCATGTCGTAGGCCGACATCGACTTCGCCACGGTGCCGGCGGCCCCGCCTGCCCGGAAGAACCAGCGCGCCACCTCCTGACCCGCACCGATCTCGGCGATCGTCCCGTACCAGCGGGGATCGAGGTTGATCCGCAGGGCCTTCTGCAACGTGTCGGCGGCGATCTCCATGCGGGTGTCCTCCAGGTGACGGCAACGTCCGAGCTCCCATCCTGGGGGACCCGGTCACGGCCTGTCACCTCGTGAGCCGCCTCGACCTCACCGGGCGCGGCAGGGGTCCGGCAGCGCGGCGGGGTCGGCACCTGCCGGGCACGGGTCGGAGGTCGGCAGCACTGACGAGCCCAGCGCCAGGGTGGCGCCCAGCAGACGGCGCAACCACGCCGCACGGGCGGCGATCGCGTCCTTCGAGAGCGCCGCGGCCGGGGCCACGACGTCGAACCCGTGGAAACCGCCGGGCCAGACGTGCAGCTCGCCACGGCCACCGGCCTGCCACAGGCGGCCGGCGAACGCGACGTCCTCGTCCCGGAACGTCTCGGCCGAGCCGACGTCGACGAAGGTGGGCGGCAGCCCGGACAGGTCCGCGGCGCGGGCCGGCGCGGCGTACGCGGGCACGTCCGGCCCGCCGCGCACGCCCTCGCCGAGCAGCGCGTCCCAGCCGGTCCGGTTGGAGCGGCTGTCCCAGACGCCGAGGCCGCGCATCTGGTGCGCCGAGGGCGAGTCGCCGCGGTCGTCGAGCATGGGGCTCAGCAGCATCTGTCCCGCGATCGCCGGGCCGCCGCGGTCACGGGCCAGGAGGGCGACGCCCGCGGCCAGTCCGCCACCGGCGCTCATCCCGGCGACGACCACGCGCCCGGGGTCGACGCCGAGTTCACCGGCGTGCTCCGACAGCCAGCGCAGGCCGGCGTAGCTGTCCTCGACGGGACCGGGGTGGGGGGTTTCGGGGGCGAGCCGGTACTCGACCGAGACCACCGCCATCCCCAGCGGTGCGGCCAGGTCCAGCACCTCGGGCAGGCCGAACCGGTTGTCGCCGACGATCATCCCGCCGCCGTGGATGAAGTAGAGCGCCGGGACCGGCGCACCCGCGCGCCGCGGCAGGCAGAGGAGCAGGGGCACGTCCGGGGCCCCGTCCGGGCCGGGCACGGTCCTCTCCTCCACGCGGTAGGCGCCGTCGCGCGACAGCGCGTCGTCGGTCGGGGCCGGTACGCCGGGGACGGGCCGGCGCATCTCGGCGATGGTGTCCGGGCGGTACGCGTCCGGGGGGCGGGCGCTCGTCAGCACGTCCAGGACGGGGACGAGCTCGGGGTCGAAGGGGGGCGGCGGTCCGACCGGCTGGGCGGTGGACGGGTCGGTGACGTTCCTGGTCACGGGGCTCCTCGTCGTCGGCGGGTCTGCGGCGGGTCTGCGGGTGGAGTGCGGACGGGGCGGCGACGGTCTCGCCGCCGCCCCGCCGGGTCAGACGGTCGGGACCGTGCCGCCGTCGATGACGTACTCGGCGCCCACGATCGCGCCGGCGCGGTCGGAGACGAGGAAACCGACCAGGTCGGCGATCTCCTCCGGTCGCGCGAACCGTCCCAGCGGAACCCCGCCGAGGGAGTCGAAGACGCTCTGCTTCGCGGCCTCACGGGTGAGCCCGTTGCCCTCGGCGATCCGGTCCACGAACCGCTCGTAGGCCTCGGTCTCGATGCCGCCGGGGCTGATCGCGTTGACCCGCACCCCGCGCGGTGCGAGTTCGTTGGCGAGGCCCTTGCTGTAGGTGCGCAGCGCCGCCTTGGCCGCCGCGTACGCCAGGGACGCTTCGTGCAGGGGCAGTTCCCGCTGGATCGAGGTGAAGTGCAGCACCACGCCCGAGCCCGCTCCCACCATCGCCGGCAGCAGCGCCCGGTCCAGGCGCACCGCGCCCAGGAGGTTCAGGCCGATCTCGGTCAGCCACTGCTCCTCGGTGATGACCGCGAACCCGCCCGGGGGCGTCGAGGCGCCCCCGACGACGTGCACGAGGACGTCGAGCGGCCCGGCGGCCTCGGCGACGCGGTCCGCCACGAGCTGCGCGCCCTCGACGGTCGCGGTGTCCGCCGCGATGAACCGGTCGGGGCGCTCGTACCCGTCGGGCATCGTCCGGGCCGTCGTCCACACGTCGGCGCCCATCTCCCGCAGGCGGGCCACGACGGCCTTCCCCGTCCCCTTGGAGCCACCCGTGACGAGCGCGCGGCGGCCGTCGAGGCGGTCACGTTCGTTGCTGGACATTCTCCCTCTTCCCCTGGTGCCGGTTCTGGTTCAGGCGTCGTGGTTGGCGATGACGAGTTCGGTGATGAGGCCACCGCGCAGCGCGAACCGGTAGTCGAGCTCGGCGACGCCGCCGGGGAAGGTGCCCTCGAGCCGCAGGACCACCACCCAGTGGTCGTCGTCGACGCGGCGGGCCCCGACCTGCTCGGTCGTGTACTCGAACTCGGAGCCGGCGTCGTGCAGGAAGGCGTGGACCTGCTCGCGGCCGCGGAAGGTCTGGTCCTGGTCGACGACCACCGGGTCCGGCGCGAGGAACGCCGAGGCCGTGTCGGCGTCGTGGACGGTGCTGGCGGCGAGGAACTCCCGGACGGTGCTCGGGAGGGTGTCGGAACGGGGTTCGGTGCGTGTCATGCCGTCACCGTGGAGCCTCGCGGCGGTGGAGGGTCAAGCGGTGGACCCTCTCCCGGGGGGAGACCCCACACTGGCCCGGTGCTGACCATCGGGGAGTTCTCGCGGCTGACCCACCTGAGCGTGCGCACCCTGCGCCGCTACCACGAGGGTGCCCTGCTCGAGCCGGCCGTGGTGGACCGGTCGACCGGCTACCGCTACTACTCCGTCGAGCAGATCCCGACCGCCCAGGTCATCCACCGCCTCCGCGAGCTCGACGTCCCCCTGAGCGACGTGCAGCGGATCCTGCGGACCCCGGACCCGGGTGCCCGCTCGGCCCTGGTCGCCGAGCACCTCCAGCGCCTGGAGGAGCAGCTGGACCGCACCCGGGTGGCGGTCACCTCGCTGCGCCGCCTGCTGCGGCCCGACCCCGCGCCGATCGAGGTCGAGCTGCGCGCCGAGCCCGCCCGCACGGTCGCGGCGGTGGGGGCGGTGATCGGTGAGCGCGAGGTCGAGGCGTGGTTCGCCGGCGCGATGGCCGAGCTGGAGGCGGCCGTGGGCGACGGCGCGAGCGGGCCGCCGGGCGGCACCTACGACAACGCGCTGTTCGAGGAGGGCCGTGGCCGGGTGCTGGTCTACCTGCCGACCCCCAGCCCGCCCCGCACCGGGCGGGTGCGCGCCGTGACGCTGCCCGCCGCGGACCTCGCGGTGACCACCCACGTCGGCGAGCACGACGGGGTGGAGGTGACCTACGGCGAGCTCGGCACCTGGGTCGTGCAGAACGCGATGTCGGTGGCGGGAGCGGTGCGGGAGGTCTACCGCGTCGGCCCCCGGGACACGGCCGACCCGGCCGCCTGGCGCACGGAGATCGGGTGGCCGGTGTTCCGCGTGGCGTGAGGACCCGGCGGCAGCCCGGCCCGCTGCGGCTCAGGCCCCCGCCGGGGCCGGGCCGGGCCGGTCGTCGCGGGTGATGCGCGCGACGGCGAGCGCGACCTCGCCCGGGTCGCGGGCCTCGCGGTCGAGGGCGCGGCGGGTGGTCAGGCCCTCGATGAGGGCGTCGAGCGCGCGCACGGTGACGGGGTCGAAGTGGCGACCGAGGGCGGCCCGGTTGCGCCGCACCCACGCGGTGGTGATCGAGCGGTAGGCCGGTTCGCGCGCGGCGAGGGTGTGCAGCTCGTGGGACAGGACGAGTTCCCGGTCGTCGCCGAGGACGCCCTCCAGGACGATCGCGACGACCGCCCCCCGGGCGGCGTCGGGGTCGGCGGCGGCGGCCATGCGGCGTTCGAACCGGTCGCTGACGGTCGTGGCGAACCGGGTGAAGGCCTCCGCCAGGAGGTCGTCCATGCCCTCGAAGTAGTAGGTCGTCGCCCCGAGGGGGACGCCGGCCTCGGCGGCGACCTTGCGGTGGGAGGTGCCGGCGACCCCGGCGCGCGAGACGACCTCCAGGCAGGCGTCGATGATCCGGTCGCGCCGGTCGGGGTCGTTGCGGCGGCCGAGCCGCGAGCCCGGCGTGCGTCCCCCGGCGTCCACGGGGGCCGACCCTACCCACGGGTGTGTACGAGCGTCCACAGAGTGCGTAGGCTCGGGCCACCGGGTCGTGGATCCCCGCGCCCGCCCGCGCCCGTGAGAGGCAGACCCCTCGCCGTGTACTCGCTCCTGCTGGCGATCGTGTACGTCGCCTTCGTCAGCCTCGGGCTGCCGGACTCCCTCGTCGGCGCCGGCTGGCCGGTCGTGCACCGGGACCTCGACGTCCCCGTGGCCTTCGCCGGCATCGTGACCACGATCGTCGCCGGCGGCACCATCCTGTCCAGCCTGGCCTCCGAACGGCTCACGCGCCGGTTCGGCGCCGGGCTCGTCACCGCCGTCAGCGTCGGACTGACCGCGGCCGCCCTCGTGGGTTTCTCCGCCTCCGGCTCGTTCTGGGTGCTGTGCCTGTGGGCCGTCCCCTACGGCCTGGGCGCCGGTGCGGTCGACGCGGCCCTGAACAACTACGTCGCGCTGCACTACGCCGCGCGGCACATGAACTGGCTGCACAGCTTCTGGGGCCTGGGCGCCTCGATCAGCCCGTTCATCATGAGCCACGCGATCACCTCCGGCCGGGGCTGGCCCAGCGCCTACCTGAGCATCGGGCTCGCCCAGGCCGTGCTCGCCGTCGTGCTGGTCGCCAGCCTGCCGCTGTGGGGGAGGGTCAACCCGGTCCCGCCGGCCGCGCCCGCCGACGGCGGGGAACCCGGTGCCGGGCCGTCGGGGGCGCCCACCCACGTCCCGCTCACCCGCGCGCTGCGCATCCCCGGGGTCGTCCCGGTCCTCGTCGCCTTCGCCGCGTACTGCGCGCTGGAGAGCACCTCGATCCTGTGGGCCTCGACGTACCTGGTCGTCGACCGCGGGGTCGCCCCCTCCACGGCGGCCGCGTTCGCCTCGCTGTTCCTGCTGGGCATCACCGCCGGCCGCTTCCTGACCGGTTTCCTCGCCGACCGGGCCGGGGACCGGCAGCTCATCCGCGGGGGTTTCGCGGTGGTCGCCCTCGGGGTCGTCCTGCTCGTGCTGCCCGTGGGGACCGACGTGCTCGTCCTCGCCGGGCTCGTCGTCGCCGGGCTCGGGTGCGCGCCGATCTACCCGGCGATCATCCACTCCACCCCGGTCAACTTCGGCCGCGGCAACTCCCACGCCGTCATCGGCGTCCAGATGGCCGCCGCCTACACCGGCTCCACCCTCGCGCCGCCCACCTTCGGCCTCGTCTCGACCTGGGCGGGGATGTGGACCCTCCCGCTGTTCCTCGCCGCGCTCGTCGCCCTGGGCCTGCTCATGTCCGAGCGCCTCAACCGGGTCGTCGCGCGGCGGACCCGGGCCGGGCAGCTCGCCGGACGGGCCTGAACCACGCCGCCTCGACGGCTCTCAGATCGGGTCGACGAGCCGGTGCAGGAACCGGCGGGTCCGCTCCTCGCGGGGGTCCTCCAGCACCGCCGCCGGGGGACCCTGCTCGACGATGACGCCGCCGTCGAGGAACAGCACCTGGTCGGCGACCCGGGAGGCGAACCGCATCTCGTGGGTCACCACCACCATCGTCCAGCCCTCGGCCGCGAGGTCCTTCATGACGGCCAGGACCTCCCCGACCAGCTCGGGGTCCAGCGCCGACGTCGGCTCGTCGAACAGGACGACCTGCGGCCGGACGGCCAGCGCCCGGGCGATCCCCACGCGCTGCTGCTGCCCGCCGGACAGCTGGTGCGGGTGCTGGTCGGCCTTCTCGGCCAGCCCCACCCGCTCCAGCAGGGCCAGACCCTCGGCGCGGGCCTGCTCGCGCGGCCGTCCCTGCACCACGACCGGGCCCTCGATCACGTTCTGCAGGACCGACAGGTGCGGGAAGAGGTTGTGGGACTGGAAGACCATGCCGCTCTGCGCCCGCAGCCGGGTCGCCGCGCGCTGCAGCGCCCGGCCGCGCAGCGCGGGGGAGAACTCGACGCTCACGTCGCCGATGCGGACGGACCCGGCGTCGGGGACCTCCAGGGCGTTCAGCGACCGCAGCACCGTCGTCTTGCCCGACCCCGAGGGGCCGATGAGGACGGTCACCGAGCCCGCCGCGGCGCGGACGTCGACACCGCGCAGGACGTGGTGGTCGCCGAAGGACTTGTGCAGCCCGCGGACCTCGACCAGGGGTTCCACCGCGCTCACCTCGCCACGAACCTGTTCAGCCGCGTCTCCACGCGGGTCTGGCCGAAGGACAGCACGAGGCAGACGATCCAGTAGTAGACCGCGGCGACGCTGTAGAGCGCGAAGAACTCGTAGGTGGGGGCGGCGATCTCCTGCGCCTTGCGCAGCAGTTCGACGCCCTGGATGTTCGCCACCAGCGAGGTGTCCTTGACCAGGGAGATGAGGGTGTTCGACAGCGGCGGCACCGCGACCCGGGTCGCCTGCGGCAGCACGATCCGCCGCATGGTCGTCGGGTAGCTCATGCCGATGGTCAGCGCGGCCTCGGTCTGCCCCTTGGGGACCGAGAGGATCGCGGCGCGGATGACCTCCGAGGCGTAGCCGCCGACGTTGAGGCTGAGGGCGACGATCGCGCTGGGGAAGGGGTCGATCACCACCCCGAACTCGGGCAGGGCGTAGTAGATGATGAACAGCTGCAGCAGCAGCGGCGTCCCGCGGATGACCGAGACGTAGAACCGGGCGACCGCCGACAGGACGCCGATGCTGGACAGCCGCATGAGCGCGACGAGGAGCGCGAGCACGAGACCGGCCGCGAAGCTGATCGCCGTGAGCGGGATGGTCCCCCGGACCAGGCCGCTCGCCAGCGGCAGCAGGGAGTCCCGCACCAGGTCCCACGTGCTCTGGTCCACCGCGCCGCCCTCCTCGTCCCGCCCGGCCTCAGCCGGCGGCCGGCCCCGAGACGTCCTGGCCGAACCACTTCTGCGAGATCTCCGCCAGCGTCCCGTCGGCGCGCAGCGCGTCGAGGGCGTCGCTGACCTGCTGGGCGGTCTCGGCCTCGTCCTTGCGGAACACGAAGCCCTGCTCGGTCCGGTCGTCGGTCTCGGCGGCGATCTTCACGCCGGTGTCGCCGGAGGTCTTGAGGTAGTCCAGGACCGCGAGCTGGTCGTTGACCGTGACGTCGACGCGGCCCTGCTTGAGCAGCGTCATGGCCTGGGTCAGGCCCTCGACGGCCTCGACCTTGGCGCCCGCCTCGGTGGCGGTCTTCGCCCAGTTGCTCGTCGTGGACTGCGCGGAGGTCTTGCCGGCGATGCCGGCCAGCGAGGTCACCGAGGTGTCGTCGGCGCGGGTCACCACGACGCCGGTGGAGACGGTGTAGGGGCTGGAGAAGACGTACTTGGCCTCGCGCTCGGGGGTGATCGAGACCTGGTTGGCGATGCCGTCGTAGCGCTTGGCCTCCATGCCCGCGAACAGGGAGTCCCAGTTGTTCTCGGAGAACTCCACGTCGCGGCCCAGCTGCTCCCCGACGGCCTTCGCGACGTCGATGTCGTAGCCGACGAGCTCGTTGGTCTTCTCGTCGTGGTAGCTGAAGGGGGCGTAGGTGCCCTCGGTGCCGAAGGTCAGCGCCTCCTGCGAGGACCCGGCGGAGTCGCCGCTGCCGGTGGTGTCGTCGCCACCGCCGCCGCAGGCGGCGAGGAGGCCGGTGAGGGCGAGGGCGCTGAGGGTGCCGAGGGTCCTGCGACGCATGGGTGGGGTGTCCTCCTGTGGGTGGGCGCCCACCGTGGGCGCCCGTCCGTGCAGCGACAACCTAGGGGCTCCGCATTCCCGGCGCCCCCCGGTCGGGCGCGGGGGGAGCGGCCGGGCGGCGCTCAGGCGGGGACGGTGGACTGCCGGACGACGAGGCGGGTGGGCATCGTCGTGGTGCCGGGGGAGGGGGACCCGGCCACGGCGCGCAGCAGCAGCTCCCCGGCGCGCCGGCCCAGCGCCTCCAGCCCCAGGTTGACCGTGGTCAGCGGCGGGCGGGAGGCCAGGGCGATGACGTCCCAGTCGTCGAAGCCGACGACGGCCACGTCCTCGGGGACCCGGCGCCCGGCGTCGCGCAGGCCGTCGCAGACGCCGCGGGCGATCTGGTCGCTGCCGCAGGTGACGCCGTCGAGGTCGGGGTGGCGGCGCAGCAGCAGGTCGGCGGCGAGCCGGCCCCAGCGCTCGCTCCAGTCCCCGTGCAGCGCCGGGCCCACGAGCGCGTCCCCGGTCGTGGTCTCCACGGCGGCGCGGCGCACCTGGGCGGCGTGGTGGTCCTCGGGCCCGGTGACGTGCGCGATCCGGCGGCGGCCGAGGTCGAGCAGGTGCGTGGCGGCGGCCGCCGCACCGCCGGCCTGGTCGACGGTCAGGGAGGTGTCGCGGGGGTCCTGGGAGGGGGTGAAGGCGTAGACGACCGGGACGCTCGCCGCCAGCGGCGGCCGGGGGTCGGTGCGGCGGCCGGTGACGATGATGGCGTCGACCCGGCGGGCCTGCAGGGTCCGCAGGTAGTGCTGCTCGCGCAGCGGGTCGTCGCGGCTGTCGCACAGCAGGACGCTCATCTCCCCGGCGCCGAGGGCGTTCTCGGCGCCCAGCATCACCGGGATGGAGAACCGGCCGAAGCTGTCGGTCGTGATGAGCCCGACGGTGTAGCTGCGCCCGGAGGACAGGCCGCGCCCGAGGGGGTCGGGGGTGAACCCGAGCTGCTCGGCGGCGCGGCGGACCCGCTCGCGCGTCTCGGCGCGCAGCTGGCCGGTGCCGTTGAGGGCCTTGGAGGCCGTGCCGGGCGACACGCCGGCCAACGCGGCGACGTCGACGATCCGCACCGGAACGAGGCTTTCCGTCATCTGCAACTCCTGACTGCCTGGATCGCAGCACGGTACCGCGCTCTTGACGGCGGCGGGGCGGACTCCTACGGTCGACGCAGAAAACGTGTTCCGTCCGTTCCGGGCACGGCTTCCCGCAGACGACTCGATGGAGAGCTCCATGACCAGCACCACCGCTGGACCCGCCACCCCCACCGCGCCCGCCGCCCCCACGCCCACCGCGGCCGTCACGCTGCGCCCCGTCCCGCTGGGGGCCTCGCGCACCACCTCGGGGTTCTGGTTCGACCGCATGCAGGCCAACCGGCGCCAGGCCCTCCGCACCGGCCACGAGAAGCTGGAGAGCGCCGGGAACCTGCGCAACCTGCGGATCGCCGCCGGGGTCGAGGACGGCGAGGCCAAGGGCCCGATCTTCATGGACTCCGACGTCTACAAGTGGCTGGAGGCCGCCGGCTGGGAGCACGGCCGCGAACCCGACGAGGAGATCCTCGGCTGGATCCGCGAGATCACCGACGTCGTCGCCGCCGCCCAGGCCCCCGACGGCTACCTCGACTCCGTGCAGCAGGTCCGGGGGCGGGGCGCCCGCTACGTCGACCTGCCCTGGAGCCACGAGCACTACTGCGCCGGGCACCTGTTCCAGGCCGCCGTCGCCGTCCACCGCGGCACCGGCGAGACCGGCCTGCTCGACGTCGCCGTCAAGCTCGCCGACCACCTCGTCGCCACCTTCGGCCCCGGCAAGGTCGAGGAGGTCGACGGGCACCCCGTCGTCGAGATGGGCCTGGTGGAGCTGTACCGCGAGACCGGCACCCGGGCCTACCTCGACCTGGCCCGCTGGTTCGTCGACGCCCGCGGCACCGGCATCATCGAGCGCCTGCACGGCAAGGAACCCACCTACTTCTCCGACCGCGTCCCCGTGCGCGAGCAGACCTCGCCCGAGGGGCACGCCGTCCGCGCCGTCTACCTCACCGCCGGGGCCGCCGACGTCGCCGCCGAGACCGGCGACACCGGCCTGCTCGACGCCCTGGCCCGCCAGTGGGAGGGCATGCTCGCCTCCAAGACCTACGTCACCGGCGGCATCGGCTCGCGCTGGGACTTCGAGCAGTTCGGCGACCACTACGAGCTCGGGCCCGACCGCGCCTACGCCGAGACCTGCGCCGCCATCGGCAGCGTGCAGTGGACGTGGCGGATGCTGCTGGCCACCGGCGAGGCCCGCTACGCCGACCTCGTCGAGCGCACCCTCTACAACGCCTTCCTGCCCGGGGTGTCACTGGCCGGGACGGAGTACTTCTACGTCAACGCCCTCCAGCTGCGCCACGGCGCGCACCCCGAGGAGGAGCGCAGCGTCGCCCACGGCCGCCGCCCCTGGTTCGACTGCGCCTGCTGCCCGCCGAACATCATGCGGACCCTGTCCAGCCTCGACGCCCTCGTCGCGACCAGCTCCGAGCGGGACGGGGTCGCGGGGGTGCAGGTCCACCAGTTCACCACCGGCACGATCGAGGCCGCCGGGGCCGCGCTGTCGGTGACCACCGACTACCCGTGGGACGGGACCGTCCGCGTCGAGGTCACCGCCACCCCCGGGGAGTTCGAGCTCGCGCTGCGCGTCCCCGGCTGGGCGCAGGGCGCCACCGCCACCGTCGGCGGCGAGGCCGTCGAGGTGACCGCGGGGGAGTACCTGCGGGTCCGGCGCGCCTTCGCCGTCGGCGACGTCGTGGAGCTCGTCCTGCCCATGACCGTCCGCGTCGTCGAGGCCGACCCGCGCGTCGACGCCGCCCGCGGCTGCGTCGTCGTCGAGCGCGGCCCGCTGGTCTACGCCGTCGAGCAGGCCGACCTGCCCGCCGACCTGCCCGCCGACGACGTGCGGGTCCGCGTCGCCGAGCTGCGCGGCGCGACCGCCGAGCACCGCCCCGACCTCCTCGAAGGGGTCACCGTGCTCCAGCTGCCCGTGCACGCGGCGCTCGCCGCCGCCACCGGCCCGCTGTACCGCCCGGCCGGGGACGAGCCCGCGCCGCAGGCCGCGGAGGAGACCCGGCACGTGCCGGCGATCCCGTACTACGCGTGGGCGAACCGCGACCTGGGCGCCATGCGCGTCTGGTTGCCGCGGGCCTGACGGAACCGACCGACGACCCTGGAGGAGTGGCGATGGAGCTCCACCGCAGGAGAGTGCTGGGCCTGGGCGGGCTCGCGGCCCTCGGCGCCGCGCTGACCCCGGCGCTGGCCGGCTGCGCGTCCCAGCTGCCCGAACCGGACGTCACGGCGGCCGGTTTCGGGCAGGACGCGACCGGGACCGTCCGGTTGTGGTGCCGGGCGGCGACCGTCGTCGCCGTCCGGCAGGTCGTGGACGCCTTCAACGCCTCCCAGGACGAGGTGACCGTCGAGGTCACCCCCGTCCTGGACGGGCAGTACGTCACCAAGCTCGCCACGGCCATCCGCGGCGGGAACGTCCCGGACGTGGTGGACATCGACGACATCAACTCGATGCTGTTCATCTACCGCGACTCCTTCACCGACCTCACCCCGCTGGTCGAGCAGCTCGGCTTCGCCGACCGGCTCAACCCCGGCCAGCTGGGGCTGGCGACCCGCGACGGGCGGACCTACGGCGTCCCCTACATCGCGGACAACTCGGCGCTGTTCTACAACACCGAGCTGTTCGAGCGGGCCGGGCTGGACCCCGTCGAGCACACGCAGGACCTCGACGGGCTGCTCGAGGCGGCCCGCGCCATCAGCGGCCTCGGCGACGACGTGCACGGCTGGACCATCGAGGGGAACGCCGCCGGCATCCTCGGGTTCGTCGTCCAGCCCCACGTGTGGGCCGCCGACGCCCCGAACATCGTCGGGGAGGTGGGCGAGCAGCGCGGGTCGATGGCCGACAACGACGCCGTCCGGCGCACCTTCGGCTTCTACCGGACGATGTGGGACGAGGAGCTCTTGCCGCAGGCCAACTTCTCCGGCGACGGGGCCCGCTGGGGGGCGGACTTCCGCGACGGCACCGTGGGGATGTTCCCGGCGAACTTCTCCCTCGCCGTCCTGAACGCCTCCGAGGAGATGCGGGCCAAGACGGGGGTCGTGCTGCTGCCCGGCCCCGACGGCGGCCGGGCCACCTTCGCCGGCGGGGACAACCTCTGCATCCCGCGCGGCGCCGCCAACGCCTCGGCCGCCTGGAAGTTCGTGAAGTTCGCCCTCGACCTGCCGCAGCAGACGAACCTGCCCGCCGGCGGGTACATCCCCGTCCGCTCCGACGCCGCCACCCCCGAGTACCGCGAGGAGTTCCCGCTCGCGGTGGCCCCCCTCGACGGCATCGACGGGGCCTACGCGCCGGTGACGCTGGCCTACAACCTGCTGTTCAACCAGCAGGACTCGCCCTGGATCGCCGCGTTCCGCCGCGCCGTCTTCGACGGCGACCTCGACGGGGCGCTGGAGCAGGGCCAGAAGGACTTCGACCGCATCCTGGAACAGGCGCAGCTGTGACGACACTGACGAGAACGGGCTCCTCACCCGCACTGGACCACCGTCCGAAGTCCCTCACCCACCCGGCCCGCACGGGGTTCCTGCTGACCCTGCCCGCGCTGGCGTTCGTCGTGGTGTTCGTCCTGGTGCCGCTGGTCTTCGCGGTCTACATGTCCCTGACGAACTGGCCGCTCATCGGGTCCTACGAGTTCATCGGGTTCGGCAACTACGCCGCCGTCGCGAGCGACCCGGTGTTCTGGAAGTCCGTCGGCTACACGGTGCTCTACACCGCGATCGTGACGCTGCCGATCCTCGCGCTCGGGTACGTGCTGGCCGTCGTCGTCCGCAGCAACCGGCGGTTCTCCACGGCGTTCCGGACGATCTTCTTCCTGCCGTACGTCATCGGCCTGACGACGCTGAGCTTCCTCGTGGTGCTGGAGGCCCAGCCGGGCTCGGGGGCGGTGAACATCGTGCTGGAGGCCCTCGGCGTCACCGACGGCACGACCGCCTGGCTGGCCGACGGGACGCTGGCCACGGCCCTCATCTGCGTGATGATCGTGTGGGCGGTCTCCGGCCTGACCATGGTGCTGCTCATGGGCGGCATGCAGGGCATCCCGCGCGACGTCTACGAGTCCGCCGAGATGGACGGGGCGAGCTGGTGGCAGCGCGAGCGCAGCATCACGATCCCCATGCTCCGCCGGACCATCGCCATGAGCCTGGTGATCTCGGTCATCGGCTCGCTGCTGGCCTTCACCCAGTTCTACGTCCTCACCCGCGGCGGTCCCGGCACCGACACCCAGACCGTCGTCATGTACGTGTACCAGCGCGGTTTCGTCCAGCTCCAGCTCGGCGCGGCCTCGGCGCTGTCGATCGTCCTGGTGCTGGTCATCGGCCTGGTGACCGCCGCCCAGTTCCGGCTGCTGCGCGAGAAGGAGTGACCATGGCCACGATGACCGAACCCGCGACCGCCCCCGCCGGCCAGGTGCGGGTGAACCGGCGCAGCGAGGCGAACGGGCGCGCGGAGAGCCGCACCAAGCTCACCCTGTACTGGCTGGGCGGGACGCTGGCCGCCCTGGTGTTCCTGGTGCCGCTCGTGTGGTCGGTGCTGCGCTCCTTCCAGACCAACGACGCGATCGTCGCCACCACGCCGGACCTGCCGGACCTGCTCGCGCTGACGGGGGAGAACTTCCGCTCCCTGTTCACCGGCGACGCCGACATCGTCCGCGCCGTCGGGAACAGCCTCGTCGTGGCGGTCAGCACGGCGGTGCTCACCGCCGTCCTGGCCACCCTCGCCGGGTACGGGTTCGGGCGGTTCCGCTTCCGGGGCCGCAACGTCCTGTTCGGCCTGGTGGTGGTGACGATGATGGTGCCGTTCCAGGCGATCATCACCCCGCTCTACCTGCAGATGAACGCGATGGGCCTGACCGACTCCCGGCTCGGGCTGGTGCTGTTCTACTCGACGGTGAACCTGCCGTTCGGGGTGTTCGTCATGCGCAACGCCTTCGAGTCGATCCCCTCCGAGATCGAGGACTCCGCCCGCGTCGACGGCGCCGGGACGATGCGGGCGCTGGTGTCGGTGCTGCGGCCGATGCTCGTCCCCGGCATGGCGACCAGTGCGCTGTACGCGTTCCTGGCCAGCTGGACGGAGTTCCTCGGGGCGCTGACGTTCCTCACCGACGACCGCAAGTACACGCTGCCGCTGTCGCTGGTGAACCTGCAGTCGGGCGCGTACGGGGCGGTGAACTTCGGGTACCTCGTCGCGGGGGCCGTCGTCGCGATGGTCCCGTGCGTGATCCTGTACGTCGCGCTCCAGCGGTTCTACGTGGCGGGCCTGGCCTCCGGGGCGGTCAAGGGCTGATCCCGGCCTCCCGTCGCGGGGGGACCTCAGACGAGGACCTCGAAGGATCGGGGGAGCGGGGCGCCGGCGCCGGCGTCCTGCCAGGCGCGGGCCAGCAGGTGCACGGCGGACCGCAGCGCGGGGGCGTCGGCGCCGAACGGGATCCGCAGGTGCCGCTCGAACGCGCCGTCGACCCCGAACCGCGGGCCGGCGGTCAGCAGCACCCCGTACCGGCGGGCGGCGACCGCGAGCGCCGAGCTGAGGGCGGCGGGCAGCTGCACCCACAGCGCGAGTCCCCCGTCGACGCGGGGGACGTCCCACTCCGGGACGGTGGCCGCGAGCTCGGCGGCGAGGGCGTCGTGCCGCCGCCGCAGCTCGGCGCGGCGGCCGGGCAGGACGTCGTCGAGACGGGGCAGGCAGCGGGCGACGACGAGCTGCTCCAGGACGGGGGTGCCCAGTTCCCAGGGGGCGCGGTGGGCGGCGAGGTGGCGGACGGTGCGGGCGTCGGCGCGCACCCAGCCGATGCGCAGCCCGCCCCAGAGGGTCTTGGCGACCGACCCGACGTGCAGGACGTCACCGGGGAAGGGGGGCGGCACGTCGCCGTGGAAACCGAGCTCGTTGGTGGTCTCGTCGACGACGAGGCGGGTGCCGTGCCGGCGGGCCAGTTCCACGACGCGGCGGCGCAGCGCCGCCGGCATGACGGCTCCGGTGGGGTTCTGGAACCCGGGCATGAGGTAGGCCAGCGAGGGGCGGGTGCGGGTGAAGGCGTCGTCGAGGACGGTCTCGTCCCAGCCGCCGGGGTCGCCGGCGGTGGCGGCGGTGACGGGGACGGCGACGGGGCGGCCGCCGGCGGCGCGGGCGGCGTCGAGGGCGTGCGGGTAGCCGGGGGACTCCACCAGGACGCGGTCGCCGGGGCGCAGGGTGGCCCGGCACAGCAGGCCCACGGCGTGCTGGGCGCCGAGGGTGACGAGGACCTCCTCGGCGGTGGTGGGCAGGCCGCGGGCGGTGTAGCGGTCGGCCACGGCCTGGCGCAGCGCGGGGACGCCGAGCAGTTCGTAGCCGTCGCCGGGCAGGTGGGCGCGCAGGTCGGCGGCGGCGGCCTCGACGGCGTCGGCGACGACGGGGGCGGCGGGCAGCACGGCGCGGGTGAGGTCGACGACGGCGGGGGCGGCGGTGGGGTCGGCGGTGGGGCCGGTGGTGGGGGTGGTGCGGTGCGGGGGGGCGGCCGCGGGGCCGGTGGGGGGCAGGGTCAGGACGCTGCCCGACCCGCGCACGCTGTGCAGGTGGTGCTGCTCGCGCAGCCGGGCGTAGGCGGCGGCGACGGTGGTGCGGCTGACGGACAGGGCAGCGGCCAGCTCGCGCTCGGCGGGCAGGCGGGTCCCGGAGGGGATGCGGCCGTCGAGCAGGAGCAGCGCGATCCGGTCGGCGAGGGCCCGCAGCGCGGGGCCGTCGCCGCGCCACTCGCCGAGGAGGTGCCGCAGGGCGGACGCGGAGAGGGTGGACACCAGTCCACCGTACCCGGATTGGCGCTGTCGGAGGTGGGTTGGACTGCGGTCCAATCCGAGGGTGAGAAGTCCACTGCCCGCTGCTCGTCTCGTCCGGCTCCTCGTCGGGCTCGTCCTCTACGGCGTCGCGGAGGGGTTCATGGTCGCCGCGCACGTGGGGGTGGGGCCGTGGTCGGTCCTGGCGACGGGCCTGGCGCGCCAGACCGGGGTGGGCATCGGGTGGCTGACCAACCTCATCGGCATCGTCGTCCTGCTGCTGTGGATCCCGTTGCGGCAGAAGCCCGGGGTGGGCACGGTCCTCAACGTGCTGATCGTCGGCACGGTCATCGAGGCGACCGTGGACCTGCTGCCGGCCCCGGAGCTGCTGCTGGTGCGCGTCCCGCTGTTCGCGGCGGGGATGGTGCTGCTGGCGGTGGCCAGCGGGATCTACCTGGGCGCGGCGCTGGGGCCGGGTCCGCGCGACGGGCTGATGACCGGGCTGCACGCGCGGACCGGCCGGCCGCTGTGGCTGTGCCGCACGGTCGTGGAGGTGTCGGTGCTCGTGCTCGGGTGGCTGCTCGGGGGGAACGTCGGGGTGGGCACGGTGGTGTTCGCGTTCGGGATCGGCCCGCTGGTCGGGTGGGTGCTGCCGCGGCTGACCGTGGTCCGGCGCGCGCCGCTGGCCGTCGCGACGGCCCGGTAGCGTCCCGGCATGCCGTTCTTCGCCGCGACCTACGCCTACACCCCCGACACCGCCGCCCGGGACGCGGTGCGTCCCGTGCACCGCGAGTACCTGGCGTCCCTGCCGGAGCTGGTGCTGTCCGGCCCGACCGACGACGACGGGGCGCTGCTGCTGTTCGAGGCGGCCGACGCGGGGACCGTGGAGGCGCTGCTGGACGCCGACCCGTTCGTGCTCGACGGGCGGGTGGTCGCGCAGCGCCGGGTCGTCGGGTGGAACCCGGTGCTGGGGCGCTTGTCGTCCTCGTTGTGATTGCCTCGCGCGGAGCACTTGCGTACTTGGAAAGTACTCCGGTAGACATGGGGCATGACCACAGCTGACCGAGCCCAGGACGACCTCCGCACGGCCGCCGCCGCTGTCGCCGCGGCCCGCCCCGAACGGTTCCCGCGGTGGGTGCTGCCCGCCACGGTCCTGCCCTACGTCGGCGGGTTCGCGGCGCTGGCCGTCGCCACCTGGACCAGCGGCCTCGCGTGGGCCGTCGTGGGGATCACCCTCCTCGTCGCGTTCTTCGCCGTCTTCTCCACCGCGGTCCTGCGCCAGCGGGTGCGGACCTACCCGCGCCGCAGCCGCGCGCAGTGGGCCACCGAGTTCGGCGTCCTCGTCGTCGCCGTGCTGCTGTACCTGTTCGCCGACCCCGGCGCGGCCCTGCTCGTCGCCGGCGCCGCGTTCGGCGTGGTGCTGTGGCGCCAGGTGAAGGCGCAGGGCCGGGCGTGAGCGCCGAACCCGAGCTCGACCCCGCCGTCCAGCACCCCACCAAGCTCGCCGTCGTGGCGTTCCTGTCCGGGTGCCTGGAAGCCGACTTCAAGACCGTCCGCGACCGCCTCGACCTCAGCGACTCGGCGCTGTCGCGCACGCTGTCCGGTCTGGAGGAGACCGGCCACGTCACGGTCCGCAAGGGGTTCGTCGGCAAGCGGCCCCGCACGTGGGTCGCGCTGACCGGCGAGGGCCGCCGCAAGCTCGCCGCGCACCTGGCCGCGCTGCAGGCCATCGCGGCCGGTGCGCTGGCTCAGGCCTCCGACCTGCCCGAGCCCGACCGGTCCCCCGAGGTGGCGTAGAGGGTCCGCAGGACGTCGGCGATGTCGGGTTCCTCCACCGACAGGTCGCCGACGTCGGCGCGGCGGGACACCTGCGCGAGCACCTCGGCGGCCGTCGTCTCCTCCGCCGAGAACGCGTACCGCAGCCGCAGACCGCCCTCGCTCACCCCGAGCAGTTCCGCCCCGGCGACCTGCGGCGCAGGCACCGGCTCGCGCTGGTCGACGACCAGGACCCGGCGGGCCCCGACCCGGCGCACCAGCCCCGGCAGGTCCCCGTCGTAGGCCGCGCGGCCGTGGTCGACGACGAGCACCCGGTCGCACAACCGCTGCACGTCGCCCATGTCGTGCGTCGTCAGCAGCAACGTCGTCCCGCGCTCGGCCCGCTCGGCGCGCAGGAACCGCCGCAACCGCTCGCTGGACAGCACGTCCAGGCCGATCGTCGGCTCGTCCAGCAGGAGCAGCCCGGGGGAGTGCAGCAGCGCGGCCGCCACCTCCCCGCGCATGCGCTGACCCAGCGACAACTGCCGGACCGGGGTCGAGAGGAACTCCGACAGCCCGAGCCGCTCGTCGAGGTCGGCCAGCCGGGCCCGCCACGCGCTCGCGGGCAGGTGGTGGATCGCGCCGAGCAGCCGGAACGACTCGTGCAGCGGCAGGTCCCACCACAACTGGCTGCGCTGGCCGAACACCACCCCGATGCGGCGGGCCAGTTCCCGCCGGTGGGTCACCGGGTCCAGCCCGCAGGTGCGGACCGTCCCGCTCGTGGGCACCAGGATCCCCGTCAGCAGCTTCACCGTCGTGGACTTCCCGGCGCCGTTGGCGCCGATGAGACCGACCGACTCCCCGCGCCGGACCCGCAGCGACAACCCGTCGACGGCGCGGACCACCCGGCGCCGCCGGCGGAACCGGCCGGCCTTCTCCCGCACCACGTACTCGCGGACCAGGTCCTCGACCTCCAGCGCGTCCTGGTCCTGGTGGGTGGTCACGAACCGCTCCCCGTGTAGTGCTGGACCCCGGCCCGCCACAGCAGCAGCGCGACCCCCCACACCACCACCGCGGCCGGCGGGGAGCACCACCCCAGCCACGCCGGCAGACCCGGCGGGCCCGGTTCCCCCAGCAGCGCCAGGACGGGCAGGTAGGCGACGAACGCCGCCGGGACGACGTAGCAGAACAGCCAGCGCAGCGGCGCCGGGTACAGCGACGCCGGGTACTGGGCCGCGTTCGACCCGCCGTAGGTGATCGAGTTCACGGCCTCCCGGCCGTCCAGGAGCCAGAACTGCAGGGCGCCGGCGACGACGAACACCGCGGCGAACACCGCCGTCCCGCCCACGAGCGCGACGGCCACCAACGCCGCGGACCGCGCGTCGAGCGCGATGCCGGTGCGGGGCCAGGCGATCGCGAGCACCGCGAGCCCCACCCCGACCCGGCCCAGGCGCTTGAGGGAGACGTCGGCGGTCGCCAGCTGCGTCAGGACCGGCAGCGGCCGCAGCAGGAACGCGTCGAGCGTCCCGGCCCGGACGTGGTCGGGCAGCCGGTCGAGGTGGCCGAGCATCAGGTCGGCCAGCGCGAAGCAGACGTTCGCCAGCGCGAACACCAGCGACGCCTCCCACACGTCCAGCCCGCCCAGCGTGCTGGCCCGGGAGAACACCACGTAGATCGTGGCGAACTCGCTGACGCCGATGGCGACGTTCGCCACCAGGTCGGCCGCGAAGGAGGCCCGGTACGACAGCTGCGCCCGCACGCGCGAACCCAGGACCGCCCGGTGCGCGGCGAGGACCGGACCCCGGTCAGCCACCCTGCACCACCAGCCGCCGCGACCCGGCCGCCAGCAGGACCCGCCCGGCGAGCAGCAGACCCGCCAGCCAGCCGGCCTGCACCAGGACCGCCCGCACCGCCTCCGCGCCGCCGACGCGTCCGGTGAACAGGTCGGCGGGGGTCTGGAGCATCGAGGGGAACGGCGTCGCGCGCGCGAGCGCCTCCAGCCAGCCGGGGAACCAGGAGACCGGGATCGTCAGCCCCGTCAGCAGGGTCGCGGTGACGGTGTAGAGCAGCAGGACCCCGCGGATCTCGGTGAGCCAGAAGGCGGTGAGGTTCACCAGGAACCGCGCGGCGAACGACACCGACACCCCCAGCACCAGCGCCACCAGGCCCAGCAGGTGGGGCAGGGGGTCGGCGGGCAGGCTCAGCCCGGTCAGCAGCGCCCCCACGAGCAGCGGCGGGATGCCGCGGGGCAGCAGCATGAACGCGGCGCGCCCCAGGTCCCCGGCCCAGGCGGCCAGTTGCGGGTCGACCGGCCGCGCGAGGTCGACGGCGATGTCGCCGGTGCGGACGCGGCGGGCGACCTCGTCGTCGGCGAACACGCTCACCGGCGCCAGCAGGGCCTGGCTGATCCACGCGAACGTGGCGGCCTGGGTGGCGTCGTAGCCCGCGACCACCCCGGCCGAGGCCACCGTCCCGGTCAGCACCGAGGCCTTGACGGCGCCGAACACCGAGTTCGTCAGGGCGCCGGCGGCCGTGGCGGCGCGGTACGTCGACCACCTGCGGAACCCCGCCGCGAGCAGGGCGGGGTAGGCGGACACGGCGTTCGACCCTAGCCCCGGACCCCGCGCGGCACCAGGGCCGGCGCGGAGGGGCCGGCGCGCAGGGGTCAGCGCAGCAGGGGCGGGTGCAGGGTCGCGGCCCGGCCGCGCCGGAACAGCGCCGCGGGCCGCCCGCCGTCGCGGGTGCTCGTGCCGCCGGTGGGTTCGAGGAAACCCGCCGCCCCGGTGACCTTGCGGTGGAAGTTCCGCGGGTCCAGGGCGGTGCCCCAGACGGCCTCGTAGACCCGGCGGAGTTCGGCGACGGTGAACTCCGGCGGGCAGAACGCCGTCGCCAGCGGCGTGTACTCCAGCTTGGCGCGGGCCCGTTCCACGGCGTCGGCCAGCAGCCGGTCGTGGTCGAAGGCCAGGCCGTGGGCGTCCGCGACGGGCGACCAGCGGGCGTCGGCGGCGTCGGTCCCGGCGTGCGGGACGGGCAGGTCCGGGGCCAGGGCCAGGTAGCTGACCGTCACGACGCGCTGGCGGGGGTCGCGGCCGGGGGTCCCGTAGCTGCCCACCTGCTCCAGGTGGACCGAGCCGCGGGGCAGGCCGGTCTCCTCGGCCAGTTCGCGGGCGGCGGCCTCGGGCAGGTCCTCGTCGGGCCGGACGAACCCGCCGGGCAGGGCCCACCGGCCGGCGAAGGGTTCCTCACCGCGTTCGACGAGCAGCACCGACAGGGCCCCGCCGCGCACGGTGAGGACGACGAGGTCGACGGTCACGGCGGTGACGGGGTGGCTCACCCGGTCAGCGTACCCAGTTGTCGTCGACTTGACGACAAGGCGGGGGGAGGGCTTATCGTCATTCCGACGACAACAAGTCGTCGCACCCCACCCAGGAGGCAGTCGTGGCCGACATCACCCGCTACCCGTTCGTCCGGCACCTGCGCAGCACCCCCACCACCCACGTCATCCACCACCGCCGCGGCAAGGTCGCCCACTCCGGCGCCGGCCAGTCGTTCTGGTTCCGCCCGCTGAGCGCGACCCTGTCCGAACTGCCCGTCGACGACCGCGAGCTGCCGCTGGTCCTGCACGCCCGCACCGCCGACTTCGTCGACGTCACCGTCCAGGCCACCGTCACCTTCCGCATCGAGGACCCCGACCTGGCCGCCACCCGCATCGACTTCTCCCTCGACCCCGCCGCCGGCCGCTGGCGCGCCGCGCCCCTGCAGCAGATCGCCGGGCTGCTCACCGAGACCGCCCAGCAGCACGTCCTCGACGTCGTCGCCGGGCTGCCCCTGCTGCGGGTCCTCGCCGAGGGCGTCACCCTCACCCGCGAGCGCATCACCGCCGGCCTGCTCGCCGACAGCCGCCTCGCCCAGACCGGCCTCGCCCTCGTCGACGCCCGCGTCGTCGCCGTCCGGCCCGAACCCGACGTCGAGAAGGCGCTCGCCACCCCCACCCGCGAGCAGCTGCAGACCGAGGCCGACCGCGCCACGGCCGAACGCCGCGCCCTCGCCGTCGAGCGCGAGCGCACCATCAGCGAGAACGAGCTGCAGAGCAAGATCGAGCTCGCCCGCCGCGAGGAGCAGCTCGTCGCCCAGCAGGGCGCCAACCGGCGCCGCGGCGTCGAGGACGCCGCCGCCGCCGACGCGATCCGCACCACCGCCGAGGCCGAGCGCGAGGAACGCCTCGCCCTGGCCCGCGCCAGCGCCCGCCGCGCCGAGGGCGAGGCCGACGCCGCCGCCGAGGCCGCCCGGGTGGCCGCGATCGCCGGGACCCCGCCCGAGGTGCTGCTGACGCTCGCGCTGCGCGAGTTCGCCGGGCAGCTCCCCGACGTCGGCACCCTCGTCCTGACCCCCGACGTCGTCACCGGGGCGCTGGCGAAGCTGGTGCGGCCGTGAGCCTCGCGCCCCGCGCCGTCCTCGTGCACCGCCGCACCGCCTACGCCCAGACCGTCGCCCGGCACGGCACCCCCGGCGCCGCCGACTTCTTCCTGCGCACCCGCGGCCGCTCCCTCGCCGAGCTGGAGGAGGCCGACGAGCAGCAGCGCCGGGCCCTGGCGGCCGTCGCGGCCGCCGTCCCGCCCGACTGGCGCACCGGGACCGTCGAACGCGCCGACCTGCCCCGGTTCCTGTTCGCCCCCGAGGACGTCGTCGTGGTCGTCGGCCAGGACGGCCTCGTCGCCAACGTCGCCAAGCACCTCGCCGGTCAGGTCGTCGTCGGCATCGACCCCGCCCCCGGCCGCAACGCCGGGGTCCTGGTGCCCCACCGGGCCGCCGACACCGCGGACCTGCTGCGCCGCAGCGTGTCCGGTGCGACGTGCGAACTGCGCACGATGGTCCGCGCCCGCACCGACGACGGGCAGGAGCTGCACGCCCTCAACGAGGTGTTCGTCGGCCACCGCTCCCACCAGACCGCCCGCTACGTCCTCACCGCGGGGGAGCGGCGCGAGGAGCAGGCCTCCAGCGGCGTCGTCACCGGGACCGGGACGGGCGCCACCGGGTGGCTCGCCTCCCTGGCCCGGGGCCTGGGCCGCGGACCGGGGGGCGCCGCCCTGCCCGGCCCCACCGATCCCGCCCTGGCCTGGTTCGTGCGCGAGGCCTGGCCCTCGCGCACCACCGGCGCCGACCTCACCGCGGGCTCCCTCACCGGCCCCCCGGGCGCGGACCCGCTCACCGTCGAGGTGCTCTCCGACGAGCTCGTCGTCTTCGGCGACGGCCTGGAGGACGACCGCCTCACCCTCAGCCGCGGGCAGCGGATGCACCTCGACGTCAGCCCCCGCCGGCTCGCGCTGCTGCGCTGAACGCGCGGGCCGTGCGCCCGACCGTGCCCGAGCACCCCCCGCGCGGCGGCACACTGAACGGGTGACGCTGATCGACGACCACCACGCGACGACCGCTGCCGCCGACGGCGGGACCGCCGCGGCGGACCTCGTGACCGCACTCGCCGCCGCGCTCGGCACCGACCCGGCCTCCGGGGTCGTGGACGCCTCCACCCGCCGCCGCGCCGAGTACACCACCGACGCCTCCAACTACCGCGTCGTGCCGCAGGTCGTCGTCTTCCCCCGCACCGTCGAGGACGTCGAGGCCGTCTGGGCCGTGTGCCGCCGCCTCGGCGTCCCCCTCACCTCCCGCGGCGCCGGGACGTCCGTGGCGGGCAACGCCATCGGCCCCGGCGTCGTCCTCGACTTCTCCCGCCACCTCAACCGCGTCCTGGAGATCGACCCCGAGGGCATGACCGCCCTCATCGAACCCGGCGTGATCCTCGACGACCTCCAGCGCCAGGCCGCGCCCCGGGGCCTGCGGTTCGGGCCCGACCCCTCCACCCACGCCCGCTGCACCGTCGGCGGGATGATCGGCAACGACGCCTGCGGCTCGCACGCCCTCGCCTACGGCCGCACCTCCCACAACGTCGTCGCCCTGGAGGTCCTCGACGGCCACGGCCGCCGCTACTGGACCGACGACCCGCCCGCGGACCTCCTCGAGGAGCTGCGCGCCGTCGCCTCCCGCCACCTCGCCACCATCCGCACCGGCTTCGGCACCTTCGGCCGCCAGGTCTCCGGCTACGCCCTGGAGCACCTGCTGCCCGAGACCGGCGGCCCCACCGGCACCGCCCTGGCCCGGCTGCTCACCGGTTCCGAGGGCACCCTGGCCACCATCCTGCGCGCCCGCGTGCGGCTGGTCCGCCAGTCCCCGTCCACCACGTTCGTCGTCCTGGGCTACCCCTCGATGCACGAGGCCGCCGACGCCACCCCCGCCCTGCTCGAGCACGCCCCGCTGGCCGTGGAGGGCATCGACCGCCGCCTCGCCGACGTCGTGGTGCGCCGCGGCGGGTCCGTCGACGGCCTCCCCGGCGGCGACGGCTGGCTGTTCGTCGAGATGGGCGGGGAGACCCCCGAGGAGTCCCTGGCCGCCGCCCGCGCGCTGGTCGCCGGCTCCGGCGCCCTCGACTCCGTGATCATCCCCACCGCCGCCGAGGCCCGCGCCCTGTGGCGCATCCGCGAGGACGGCGCCGGCCTGGCCGGGCGTTCCCCCGAGGGCCAGCCCGCCTGGCCCGGCTGGGAGGACGCCGCCGTCCCGCCCGCCAAGCTGGGGGAGTACCTGCGCGAGTTCGACGCCCTCATGGCCTCCCACGGCGTCGACGGCCTGGCCTACGGCCACTTCGGCGACGGCTGCATCCACGTCCGCATCGACTTCCCCCTCTCCGAGGACGGCGGCGGTGCGGCGGCGAAGGCGTTCCTGGAGGACGCCGCCCGGCTGGTGGCCAAGCACGGCGGGTCCCTGTCCGGCGAGCACGGCGACGGCCGCGCCCGCGGCGGCCTGCTGCCCCTCATGTACGACGGCGAGTCCATCGCCGCGTTCGAGGAGGTCAAGCGCGCCTTCGACCCCGCCGACCTGCTCAACCCCGGGATCATCGTGCGCCCCGCCGACGTCGCCGCCGACCTGCGCGTCCCCGCCGCCCGGACCGCGCACGCCCTCGGCATGCCCTTGAAGTTCGCGTACTCGAAGGACGAGGGCGACCTCACCCGCGCCGTCCACCGCTGCGTCGGCGTCGGCAAGTGCCGCGCCGACTCCGGCGGCGTCATGTGCCCCTCCTACCTCGCGACCGGCGACGAGAAGGACTCCACCCGCGGCCGCGCCCGGCTGCTGCAGGAGATGGCGAACGGGACCCTCGTCACCGACGGCTGGCGCTCGCAGGAGGTCAAGGACGTCCTCGACCTCTGCCTGTCCTGCAAGGGGTGCAGCGCCGACTGCCCCGCGGGCGTCGACATGCCGACGTACAAGGCGGAGTTCCTCGACAAGTTCTACGCGGGCCGGTTGCGGCCCACGAACCACTACCTGCTGGGCTGGCTGCCGCGCTGGTCGAAGCTCGCCACCGCCGCGCCCGCGCTGACGAAGCTCGTCAACGCGCTCACGTCGGTCCCGGCGCTGGCGTGGGCCGCGCGCGCCGTCGGCGGCGTCGACCAGAACCGCCCGCTGCCGCAGTTCGCGGTCGAGACGTTCCGCGACTGGTTCGCGCAGCGCCCCGAGCGCGAGGGGCGGCCGGTCCTGCTGTGGGTGGACTCCTTCACCGAGCACTTCTCCCCCGAGGTCGGCAAGGCCGCGGTGAAACTGCTCGAGCACCTCGGGTACCAGGTGCGGATCACCGAGAAGCAGGTGTGCTGCGGGCTGACGTGGGTCTCCACCGGCCAGCTCGACGGGGCCAAGCGCCAGCTGCGGACGTCCCTGGACGCGCTGGGCAACTCCGAGGTCCCCGTCGTCGGGCTCGAACCGTCGTGCACCGCGCTGCTGCGCGACGACGCCGCCGAGCTGCTGCCCGACGACCCGCGCGCGCACGCGCTGGAGCACCGGGTCAAGACGCTGGCCGAGCTCATCGCGGCCGACCACCCCGACTGGACGCCGCCGCGGGTGGACACGAAGGCGGTCGTGCAGCCGCACTGCCACCAGCACGCCGTCATGGGTTTCGCCGCCGACGCGGCGCTGCTGGCCAAGGCCGGGGTCGACGCGAAGATCCTCAACGGGTGCTGCGGGCTGGCCGGGAACTTCGGGGCCGAGGCCGGGCACCACGACGTCTCGGTGAAGGTCGCCGAGCACGCCCTGCTGCCGGCGCTGCGCGAGCGCGGTGACGCCGTCGTCGTCGCCGACGGGTACTCCTGCCGGACGCAGTCGGACAACCTCGCCGGGGTGCGGCCCAAGCACCTGGCCGAGCTCCTCGCCGAGGCCCTGCCCGACCGCTGAACCCCGGCGGGCCGCGGGGCGGGCCGGGCCCTCAGGCCCGCGCCGGCCCCCGCGGCGCGGTCGTCCAGCTGGCCAGCAGCGGCAGCACCCGGGCGGTGGGGGAGTCCGGTTCGACGGTGTAGACGACCAGGCGCTGCTCGGGGTCGTGCGGGCCCACGACGGACTCGATGCCGAAGCTGAGCGGCCCGGCCGCCGGGTGGTCGATCCGCTTGTCCACCGACGTCCGGAAGGTCACCCGCTGGTCGGCCCACCACCGCGCCACGTCGGGGTCCTCGCGGCGCAGCTGCCCGACCAGGGCGTCCAGCCGCCGGTCGTCGGGGTGGCGCCCCACCTCGTAGCGCAGCGCCCCCACCGCGGCGGCGGCGAAGTCGGGCCAGTTCACGATCCGCGTCCGCGCCCCGGGGTCCAGGAACAGCCACCGCGCGAAGGAGGACCCCGGTTCCAGCGCCGTCCCCAGCACCGCGCTCAGCAGCCCGTTGCGCGCCAGCACCTGCGTGCGCCGGCCCAGCAGCAGCACCGGGACGTGGTCCAGCACCCCCATCAGCCGCAGCATCCCCGGGTCGGGCCGCTGCGCGACCTCCGGACCCGCCCACCGCCGGCGCGACGACGGGGCGGCCAGGTCGCGCAGGTGGGCGCGTTCGACGTCGTCGAGCTGCAACGCCCGCGACAGCGCCTGCACGACCTCGTCGGTGACGGTCTGCTGGCGCCCCTGCTCCAGGCGGCTGTAGTGGTCCGGGCTCAGCCCCGCCAGCACCGCGAGCTCCTCCTTGCGCAGCCCCGGCACCCGCCGCGGGCCGGGGAAGGGGTCGATCCCGGCCTGCGCGGGGGTCAGGCGGTCCCGCCGGGACCGCAGGAAGGCCCCGAGGGAGGCGCGGTCGGCAGGCACCCGCCCAGCGTAGGAGCAGGCCGGGCCGCCACCCTGGTCACGTCGTGACCAGGCAGGACGGACCCTGGTGCGGGTGCGGCGCACCCGGTGGAGTGGACCCATGACACCCACCGAGACACCCACCGAGCAGCACCGCACCGTCCTGGTCACCGGTTCCACCAGCGGCATCGGCGCCGCCACCGCCCGCACCCTGGCCGCCCGGGGGTGGTCCGTCGTCGTCACCGGCCGGGACGCCGGCCGCGGCGCCGCCGTCGTGGCCGACGTCGAGGCCGCCGGGGGGCGGGCCGCGTTCGTCGCCTCCGACCTCACCGGCCCGCCGGAGGCGCTGCGGGAGTTCGCCCGCGCCGCCACCGACGCCGCCGGCGGGCGGCTGGACGCGGTCGTCCACAACGCCGCGCTGTGCTCGGCCGTCGACACCGTGAGCCTCACCGACGCCGACCTGGAGGCCACCCTCGCGGTGAACGTCCGCGCCCCGCACGTCCTGACCGCCGCCCTGGCCCCGGCCATGGCCGACCGCGGCGACGGGGCGGTCGTCGTGCTGGGGTCCTGGATGGCCCACGTCGGGTACCCCTTCGTCGGGCTGTACTCCGCGACCAAGGCCGCCGAGATCCAGCTCGCCCGCAGCTGGGCCGCGGAGTTCGGGCCCCGCGGGGTGCGCGTCAACACCGTCTCCCCGGGCGCGACCCGCACCCCCGTCAACGCCTCCGCCGGCGACGTGGTCGCCCGCATGACCGCCCCCACCCCCGCGGGGCGCCCCGGGACCCCCGAGGAGGTCGCCGAGGCGGTGGCGTG
This sequence comes from Kineococcus rugosus, assembly GCF_050871975.1. Taxonomy (NCBI): domain Bacteria; kingdom Bacillati; phylum Actinomycetota; class Actinomycetes; order Kineosporiales; family Kineosporiaceae; genus Kineococcus; species Kineococcus rugosus. The sequence goes on from NZ_JBJLSJ010000022.1 coordinate 70,575, forward strand.
GCTGCTGTCCCCGCAGGCCGGGTACGTCCACGGCGCCGAGATCGCCGTCGACGGGGGGATCACCACGGCCCGCACCGCCTGAGCCCGCCGGTGGGCGGCTCAGGGACCGGTGGGCCGGTGCCGCGCGGCCTTGGCCGCGTACATCGCCGCGTCGGCCCGGCGCAGCAGGTCGTCCAGGTCGGTGCCCGGGGTGTCGGCGATCGCGGTCCCGGTGCTGGCGGAGACGCGCACCACCGTCCCCTCCAGCTCGAACGGGGCGCGCAGCACCGCACCGACGCGGTCGGCCACCGACCGCACCAGGTCGGGGTCGTCGTCGGCCAGCACCACGACGAACTCGTCCCCGCCCAGGCGCGCCAGGCGGTCCTGCGGGCGCAGCACCCCGGCCAGGCGGTCCGCGCTCAGGCGCAGCAGCAGGTCACCGGCGGCGTGGCCGTGCCGGTCGTTGACGGGTTTGAAGTCGTCCAGGTCGACGTAGACCACCGCGAGGGGGTTCCCGGCGCCCTCCCCGGTCCCCAGGTGCCCGGCGACGTGCTCCTGCAGCCCGGCGCGGTTCAGCTGCCCGGTCAGCGCGTCGTGGGTGGCCGCGTGCAGCAGCGCGTCGTGGCGGCTGCGCCGCTCGGCGTCCAGCGCGGCGTCACCGGCCTCGCGCTGGGCGGCCAGCACGGCGACGTTGCCGATGACGAGCAGGGACAGCAGCGTGGTGATCACCGCGCACACCAGGTCCAGGGTGCGCGGCAGCGGGGTGGGCAGGGAACCGGTCTGCGCCAGCACCTGCAGCGCCGTGCTCACGACCACGGTCATGGCCGCGCAGGGCCGCCAGGCGCGCGCCCCGCTCCACTGCAGGTGCACGCTGGCGACCAGGGCCCCGAAGACGGGGAAGAGGAAGGCCACCCCGGTGGGGGCGACGGTGGCGGCGAACAGCAGGCCGCCCAGGAACACCCGCAGCCACACCCGGTTGTCGAGGCGGCCCGCGCCGATCCACCGCTGCACGGGGTCGCAGCGCAGCAGCAGGGCGACCGGCCACCCGACGACCTGGGTCCACAGCGGGGAGTGGACGGCCTCGTCGGGCAGTGCCCACCAGATCCCCGCGGCGGCGGCGGCGATGCCGAGCGCGGCCCCGCCCAGGCGCACCCCGACCCGCACCCCGCCCCCCGCCGACCCGGTCCGTGCGCCGGCCCCCCGCTCCGGGCGGCCCGCGCGGCGACCGGTCCCGGCCCCCGGGTGGGTATCGGGTGCGCCCGCGGGTGCCCTGGAGGCGGCGAACGGGTGAGCGGCGGTGTCAGGGGGTGTGCAGCGAGTCGACGGCGATGGTGAGCACGACCCGCTGCTGGTCCTGGTTGCCGCCGAACCCCGGGTAGGGCCGGCCGAGGTACTTCACGGACAGCGCGTCGAGGTGCTCGCGGGCCCCTTCGGTGGTCCGCCCGACCACCCGGCCGCGGACCGCCCAGGAGCGGGAGGGGTTCTCGGGGTCGGCGATGCCGACGGCGATCCGCGGGTCGCGGCCGGTGTTGCGGGCCTTCTGGTGGGTGGTGACGGTGTTGATCACGACGTGCTCGCCGTCGGTGCCGGCCCAGGTCTGGCTGATCTGCGGCGACCCGTCGGGCATGAGGGTCGTCACGAAGCAGATCGCGCGGGCGTGCAGGACGTCGAGGAGTTGCTGGGGCAGGGTCACGGTGGGTCCTCAGTGGTCGCGGGTGAACAGGTGCTCGATGACGTCGTCGTGGGGCGCGGGCCCGGGCAGCCGGGCGTGCCGCAGGCCGGCCAGGGCGATGGCCAGGGCGCGCCGCCACAGGTCGGGGGCGGCGGTGCGGGAGGCGTCCAGGACGCTGCCGACCATGACGTGGACGGCGACGAGGTCGGCGGCCGTGACCCCGGCGGGGACGGTGCCGGCGGCGACCGCGCGTTCCAGGAGCCCGGTGACGACGGGGGTCATGCGCCGGCTGGCGCGGTGGACGATGGCGTAGGAACCCCGCTGCGCGCGCAGGATCTCCCCGAGGGCCCGGTTGGCGGCCTCCAGTTCGAGCTGGCGTTCCAGGAAGGTGGTCAGCCCCGCCCAGGGGTCCTCCTCCGCCGCGGCCTGCTCGGCCATGGCGCAGACGGTGTCGATGTGGTCGTCGAAGACGGCGTCGACGAGGTCGTCGCGGGTGGGGAAGCGCCGGTAGACGGTGCCGGTGCCGGTTCCGGCGGCCCGGGCGATCTCCTCGTAGGACACGTCCAGGCCCCGGTCGGCCATGAGTTCCCCGGCGGTCGACAGCAGGAGCCGGCGGTTGCGCTCGGCGTCGCGGCGCAGGGGCTGGGCGGGGGTGGGCACGGGGTGACCGTACCGAACTGGAAGGCCGGTTCTCAAGTTGAAGACGTCCTCCACTTGTGGTCGACTGCCGCCACCACCCCCTCTGACCCCGGAGCACCCCGTGACCCTCGCGCCCCCCGCCCCGTCCGCCCCCTCGGACGAGGCGGTGACCCCGTACCCCGTCCACGTCCCCGAGGCGGACCTGCGCGACCTGGCCGACCGCCTGGCCCGCACCCGCTGGCCCGAAGCCGAGACCGCCCCCGGTCAGGGACCGGCCCTGCACCGCCTGCGCGCCCTCGTCGAGCACTGGGCCGACGGGTACGACTGGCGCCGCTGCGAGCGGGACCTGAACTCCTGGGGTTCGTCCCGCACCGTCGTCGACGGCCTGGGGATCCACTTCCTGCACGTCCGCTCGGCCGAACCCGGGGCCCGTCCGCTGCTGCTGTGCCACGGCTGGCCCGGGTCGGTGCTGGAGTTCCGCCACCTCATCGGCCCGCTGACCGACCCGGTCGCCCACGGCGGCCGGGCCGAGGACGCGTTCCACGTCGTCATCCCCTCGATGCCCGGTTTCGGGTTCTCCGGCAAACCCACCTCCACCGGGTGGGGCGTCCCCCGGATCGCCGGGGCGTGGATCACGCTGATGCACCGGCTGGGGTACCGGAACTGGTTCGCCCAGGGCGGGGACTGGGGTGCCGCCGTCGTCGACGCCATCGGCCGCCGGCCGGGATCGGGCTGCCTCGCAGTGCACTTCAACTTCCCGATGGTGTTCCCCACGCCGCAGGAACTGGCGGAGGCGACGCCGGAGGAGGCGCGCATGGCCGCCCGGGCGCAGCGGTACGCGACCGAGCTGGACGCCTACGCGAAGGAACAGGCCACCCGGCCGCAGACGATCGGGTACGCGCTGGCCGACTCGCCCGTCGCCCTGGCCGCGTGGATCTACACCCTGTTCGAGGACGTGACGGACCACGACGGCTCGCCCGAGGACGTCGTCGACCGCGACGAGATCCTCGACGACGTGATGATGTACTGGCTGCCCGGTTCCGGGGCCTCCGCCGCGCGGCTGTACTGGGAGGCCCGGCAGGACCCGGGCCCGCCGCCGGCCGGCCCCGGCCCCACCCCGGCGGGTTTCAGCGTGTTCCCCGGCGAGGCCGTCCAGGCGTCCCGGCGCTGGGTCGAACGCCGGTACGCGACGGTCCTGCGGTACGCCCGGCTCGAGCGCGGTGGGCACTTCGCCGCCCTGGAGCAGCCCGGGCTGCTCGTGGAGGAGGTGCGGGCGACGTTCCGGGGGATCACCGCCTGACCCACCCCGGTCCGGCCCGCCCGGGTAGGTTCGGCCCGTGCCCGAGACCTCCCAGCTCCTGGCCGCCATCGCCGACACCGGCCGCGACGCCGTGCGGGGCGGGTACTCGCGGCCGGTGTTCGCCCCCGCCGAGCGTGAACTCCTGGAGTGGTACCGCGCGGAACTGGCCCGCCGCGAGCTGGAACCGCAGACCGACCGCAACGGGATCGTGTGGGCCTGGTGGAACCCCGGCGGCGCGCCGCTGACCGGGGCCGTCGTCACCGGCAGCCACCTCGACTCCGTGCCCGGCGGCGGCGCGTTCGACGGCCCGCTGGGCGTCGCGTCCGCGCTGCGGGCGGTGGACCTGCTGCGCGAGCGCGGGGTCGAACCCGTCAAACCCCTGGGCCTGGCGGTGTTCCCCGAGGAGGAGGGGTCCCGGTTCGGGGTGGCCTGCCTGGGGTCTCGCCTGCTCACCGGGGCGATCACCGCCGAGCGGGCGCTGAACCTCACCGACCCCGACGGGAACACCTTCGCCGACGTCGCCCGCCGCGCGGGGCTGGACCCGGCCGGGTTCGGCCGCGACGAGCAGGCCCTGGCCCGGATCGGGACCTTCGTGGAGCTGCACGTGGAGCAGGGCCGCGGCCTGGTCGACCTGGGCGCCCCGGTCGCGGTCGCGTCCTCGATCCTGGGTCACGGCCGCTGGCGGTTCACCGTCCACGGTCAGGGCAACCACGCCGGGACGACGTTGCTGGCCGACCGCCGCGACCCGCTGCTGGCCGCCTCCCGGATCGTGGTGGCCGCCCGCGAGGTCGCCGCCGCGCACCCGGGGGCCCGCGCCACCGTCGGGCGGTTCCAGCCCGTGCCCGGTGGCACCAACGTCATCGCCTCCCGCGTCGACCTGTGGCTGGACGTGCGGCACGCCGAGGACGCGGTGACCGCCGCCGTCGTCGCCGAGGTCACCCGCCGGGCGGTGGACCTGGCGGCGGGGGAGGGGTGCACCGTCGAGGTCGCTGAGGAGTCCTCCAGCCCGACCGTCGGGTTCGACCCGGCGCTGGCGCGGCGCCTGGGCCGGGTCCTGCCCGGTGCACCGACCCTGGCGACCGGGGCCGGGCACGACGCGGGCGTGCTGGCCGGGCACGTCCCGACGGCGATGCTGTTCACCCGCAACCCCACCGGGGTCTCGCACTCCCCGGAGGAGTTCTGCACCGACGCCGACGCCGAGGCCGGCTCGGTCGCCCTCGCCGACGTCCTGGCCGACCTGCTGCTCAGCCCAGCGTGACCGCCCGCGCCAGGTCGGCGCGCGGGTCCTCGTCCCGGGCCCCGTCCCGCTCGCCGCTCTCCTCGCCCAGGGCGTTCAGCGTCAGCGTGAACCGCGACCCGCCGTCGCGGGCCGGCTGGTAGGTCAGGTCCCCGCCCCCGGCGTTGATCAGCGCGCGGGCGATGAACAACCCCAGCCCGGTGCCCTTCTTGCCCACCGCGACCCCCGTGGTGGCGCGGGCGAACCGGTCGAACAGGTGCGGCACGAACGCCTCCGGCACCCCCTCGCCGCTGTCGACGACGTCCAGGGCGACGTGCTCACCGCGCTGGCGGGCGGCCACCCGCACCGGCGCCGCCCCGTACTTGAAGGCGTTGCCCAGCAGGTTCGCCAACACCTGCTCCAGGTGCCCGCGGTCGGCCAGCACCGTGAGGTCCCCCACCCCGCCGGTGTCGACCGCCCCGGCGTCGCGGCCGAGCCGGTCCACGACGTCGGCGACCACCGACGGCAGGTGGACCCGGGTGGTGCGCGGGGTCGGCGTGCCCTCGTCCAGCTGCGCCATCGTCAGGATGTCGTTCAGCAGGTCGTCGGCCCAGCGGCCCGCCTTCTGGATGCGCCCCAGGTACTGCCGCTTGTCGTCCTCCGACAGCACCTGCCAGTCGTCCAGCAGCAGCTCGGCGAACCCGACGGTGCTCGCCAGCGGCTGGCGCAGGTCGTGGCTCAGGGTCGCCACCAGGTCGTCCTTGAGGCGGTTCGCCTCCCGCAGCTGCTCGTTCGAGGCGACCAGCGCCGCCTGCGCCCGCATCCGCTCCGACAGGTCCCGCACCAGGGTCAGGGTGGCGCGGCCGCCGGCGTCGGGCAGCGCGACGGTCGTCACCTCCACCGGCACGGTCGTCCCGTCGGCGCGGCGCAGGGCCGTCACCAGCGGGGCGGTGGGCGCCACCCGGCCCGGGGTGGGGACCCGGCGCGCCAGCCACGCCTCCTGCTCGGCCTCGGGGACCAGCAGCAGGGACGTGGGCAGCGCCAGCAGGCCCGGGGTGCGGCGGCCCGTCAGGCGCGCCATGGCCTCGTTGACGTACGTGATCTGCTCCTCGTGCTCGACCAGCACCCCCTCGCCGAGGTCGCTCAGGGCGCGCAGCAGCCGCGTGGAGACGTCGCGCTGGCGGCGGACGTCGTCCTCGGCGCTGACGCGGTCGCTGACGTCGACGACCTGGTTGGCCAGGTACAGCGGCTGCCCCTCGTCGTCGCGGACCACCGAGGTGGAGACCTGGGTGTGCACGACGTGCCCGTCGCGGTGCAGGTGCCGCACCGCCCCCGCCACGCCGCCGGTCCCCGCGGCCGCGCCGGCGTCCAGGAAGCCCCGCACCACCTCCCGGCGCTCGTCCCGGTCCGCCGGGTGCACGAACCGGCCCCAGCCCTCACCCACCAGCTCGGCGCGCTCGTACCCGAGCATCGCCGCGGCGGCGGGGTTCACCCGCAGCACGGCACCGGTCAGGTCCAGGTCGACGTTGCCCACCATCGACGCCTCGAACGCGGCCTCCAGCTGACCGGCCTGCTCCGCGGCCCGCCGCCGGGCCGACTCCAGGTCGCGGCGCAGGACGCGGTCGGCGGTCACGTCGGTCATCGCCACCACGGCGCCCAGCGCGCCGCCGTCGGCACCGCTCATGCGCCGGCCCGAGCACGTCACGGTGAGCGCCGGCCGCCCGACCGGGGCGATGACCATCTCGGCGCCCGTCACGGACCCCTCGCGCAGCGCCCGGTGCAGCGGGACGTCCACGATCGACAGGGGCGTGGAACCGTCGGGGGCGTACAGGGCGTAGCTGCCGGCGTGCTGCGCCGGGTCCATCGACGCGTCGGCGTCCAGGCCGTGCCACTGCCGGGCCGCCCGGTTGAACATCGTCAGCCGGCCCTGCGCGTCGGCCACCACGATCCCCACGTCCACGGTGTCCAGCACGGCCCGGGCCAGCTCCCCGCGGGCCTCGGCCTCGGCCATCGCCCGCTGCGCCAGCGCGCGCTGCTCGGCGGCCTCCTGCGCCAGCCGGCAGCTGTCCGCGGTCGAGGCGGCCATCCGGGCCAGCAGGACGTCGCGCTCGTCGCGGCTCATCGCCATCGCCAGGCCCAGCACGGCCTGCAGGACCACGTACAGCTGCACGACGACGGCGCGGGTGGCGTCGTCGGCGATCATCGCGAAGGGGCCGTGGCCGGCCAGGGTCAGCAGCACGGCCACCACGCCCATCGCCAGGCCGTGCACCACGACGATCGTCGTGTCGAAGCGCAGCGCCACCCACGCCGTCAGCGCCACCAGCGGGAACGCCACCGGGAGGCCGTGGTAGAGGCCGAAGATCAGGACGTAGGCCAGCGCCGAGCAGACCACCGCGGCGACCAGCTCGACCAGCCCCCACCCCCGCGGCCAGCGCACCGGCGCCACGACCGTGGACGCCTCCCCGGCGCGGGCCCGGCGGCGGGCGCTCAGCAGGCAGCCCGCGCGGAAGCAGACGGCGGCGACGACCAGGACGCCGGCGGTGTTGCGGGTCACCCACACCAGCGCCTCCAGCCACGACCAGTGCCCGGTCAGCGCCCACAGGGCCGTCGGCCCCAGGAGGGCGCTCGCGCCGGTCGCCAGCACCGCCGCGGCGAGCAGGCGCATCAGCTGCGGCAGACCGGTCAGCGGCCGGTCCCCCCCAGCGCCCCACGCCTGCGGGCACCAGCGGGCGAACAGCGCGCCGAACACGAGGACCTGGGCGACGCCGGCGGCGGCGAAGCACCCCGACACCACCGCGTCCAGGCCCGTGAGGGCGTTGAGCGCGAACGTCGCGACCGACAGCAGCACCAGGTCCAGCCCCCGGGTGCGGGCCGAGCGCTGCGCGGCGAACCACACCACCGCCACGCCCGCCGCGGGCCACACCAGGCTCAGGCTGGTGCCGTCCACGACCGTCTGCCGGCCCAGGAACACCGCCACGCAGAACACGAGGGCGAAGGCCAGGCTGCGGACCACGGCGGCGGGCGTCGGACGTGCGGACGTACCCGACGTGACCACGGCTTCCTCCTGCGTCCCGAACGCCACCGGACGGGGGACCGGTGGTCTCCCTCAGGGCATCGGCGCGCTCACCGCTGGGCTGAAGGGGTGAGCGCGGGGCCGGCGTGCACGACGGTCACGTCGCGCCCGCCCTGCTTGCCCCGGTACAGCGCCTCGTCGGCGCGGGCGACGACCTCCTCGACCCGCAGCCCCGGCTCCCACGCCGCCACGCCGATCGTGCAGCTCTGCCCGCGCGGCACGGCCGCCCGGATGCGGTCGGCCACGGCCACCGCGTCGTCCGCCGTGCACCCGGGCAGGGCGACGACGAACTCCTCCCCGCCCCAGCGGGCCAGCGTGTCGACCTCGCGCAGGCACCCCTGGGCGGCGGCGGCGAACTCGCGCAGCAGGTCGTCCCCGCCCAGGTGGCCGTGGGTGTCGTTGTAGGCCTTGAAGTGGTCGAGGTCGATGACCGCCACCGTCAGCGGCGTCCCGGTGCGGGCCGCGCGGGCGACCTCGCTGCCGATCACCTCGTCCCAGCGGCGCCGGTTCGCCAGCCCCGTCAGGGCGTCGCGCTCGGCGGCCTGCGCGAGCCGCTGCAGCAGCTCGGCCCGCTCGGCGGCGTGGGCCAGCTCACCGGACAGCGTCTGCAGCACCGGCAGGACGTGCTCGGGCAGCGTGGGCTGCCGGGTGCGCCAGAACACGCCCAGCACCCCCACGGTGCGCTGACCGGACAGCACCACCGGGTGCCACGCCCCGGACACGAACCCGGTCGCGGCGGCGACGCGACGCGCCGTGCGGGGGTCGGTCTGGACGTCGGCCACGAACACGGGGGTGGAGCTGGCGAAGGTGGTCGCGGCCAGCGACGGCTCCTCCGGTCCGTAGACGACGCGCTGCGCCGGGAAGCAGGACGTGGCGACGGCCCGCAGCTCCCCGCCGTCGCCCGGACGCAGCAGGTACGCGGCGTCGGCCCCGGTCAGCTCCTGCAGCCACCCGCAGATGACGTCCTGCGGGTCCTCGGCCGAGGCCAGGGCGCGGGAGGCGTCGGCCAGGGCCTGCACCCGCCGGGAGTGCTCGGCGAGCCCGGCGTGCGCCCGGGCCAGCGCCCGTTCGCGCTGGCGGGCCTCGGTGACGTCGTTGAGGGCGACGACCGCGCCGAGCAGGCTGCCGTCGCCGCGGCGCATCGCCCGGCCCGAGCACACCAGCACCCGGTCCGGCTGCCCGGCGGCGGTCAGGACCACCTCGGCGCCGTCCACGACGTCCTCGCGCAGGGCCCGCACCCACGGCAGCGCCTCGGCGGCCAGCGGCGAGCGGTCGGCGGCCAGGAAGACGGCGGTGGCCGGCGCGGTGCCCTGCCACTGGCGCACGGCCCGGTTCGTGGAGCTGACCTGCCCCTGGTCGTCGACGACGACGAGGCCGACGTCGATGGTGTCGGCGACGACCTCGCTGAGCTCCCAGCGCGCCTCGGCCTCGGCCATCGCCAGGACCGCCAGCTCGCGGGCCTCGGCGGCCTGCTCACCCTGCTCGGCGGCGCGGCGGGCCTCCCGGCGCCGCTCGAACAGCGTGACGAGGACCCCGGCGAGGTCGCGCAGGACGGCGAGCTGCTGGTCGGTGAGGACTCCGGGCGCGGTGTCGAACACGCACAGCGACCCCAGGGGGTGACCGGCGGGGCTGACGAGCGGGACGGAGGCGTAGCAGCGGACCCGGCCCAGGCGGCCGTCCACCCAGGGGTTGGCGGCGAAGCGCTCGTCGAGGGAGGCGTCGGGGACGTGCAGGACGTGCCCGTCGAGGAAGTGCGGGTCGCACATGGCCTCCCCGCGGTCGAGGTCGCGCCCCTCGAACCCCACGGTCGTCAGCTGGCAGGTGCGGTGCGCGTCCACCAGGTTCAGCGTCGCGCTCGCGACCCCGGCCGCGGCGGCCGCGGCGCGCACCACGGCCGACAGCTCGTCGTCGGCGGGGGTGTCCAGCAGGCCGTAGCCGTGCAGGTCCGCCAGCCGCGCCGCCTCGGGGGCCGGGACGACCGCGGGCGCCGCGAGGGGCACCGCGAGGGGCACCGCGAGAGGCACCGCGAGGGGGGTGGTCAGCTGTCCCGGACCGGCCTGCGGTCCGCGCTCGTCCTGCTGCTCCTCCTCCTGCGCGCTCGCCCGCGCCAGGGCCAGCCAGTCATCCCGGTTCACCCCAGCCCCATCGGCCCGCCGGGCCCCGACCTTGAACGGCGGGGCCCGGGCGACCGGTCAGCTCGGCGAGGGGTTCGTGCCCTGCGCCGCCTCGCGCAGCGCGGGCAGCAGGTCGCTCTCGGCGGCCCGCAGGAACTGCTCCTGGTGCTCCCCGCCGATCTGCACCAGCGCCAGGTCGGTGAACCCGGCCTCGAAGTACTTCGAGGCGGCCTCCACGACGGCGTCCACGTCGTTCCCGCACGGGATCTGCGCGGCGACGTCCTCGGGCCGGACGAACTGGGTGGCCCCGGCGAACCCGGCCGTGGTCGGCAGGTCCGCGTTCACCTTCCAGCCCCCCGCGAACCAGCGGAACTGCTCGTGGGCGCGCGCGACCGCCGCGTCCCGGTCGGCGTCCCAGCTCACCGGCATCTGCCCGATCTTGCGGCTCGGGTGCTGACCGGGCTCGCGCGCGGCGTCCCAGGCGGCCAGCGCGGCGTCCGGCTCGACGGCGATCGCGTGCTCGGCCAGCGGGGAGAACCGCGTGGCCGACTTCTCGCCGCTGATGGCGATGGCCAGCGGCACCCGGTGCTCGGGGACGTCCCACAGCCGGTGGGAGTCCACCCGGAAGTACTCCCCGGCGTAGGTGAGGAGTTCACCGTCGAAGAGGTTGGAGATGATCTCGGCGGCCTCCACGAGCATGTCCTGCCGCTCCTCGACGGCCGGCCAGCCGTGACCCACGACGTGCTCGTTGAGGTTCTCGCCGGAGCCCAGGCCCAGGACGAAGCGCCCCTCGGACAGGATCTGGACGGTCGCGGCCTTCTGGGCCACGACGGCCGGGTGGTAGCGGACCGTGGGGCACGTCACGTACGTCATGAGCTCGACCCGCGACGTCGTGGCGGCCACCGCCCCCAGCACCGACCACGCGTAGGGGGCGTGGCCCTGCGAGGTCAGCCACGGCGAGGCGTGGTCGGAGAACACGATCGTGTCGAAACCCGCCTCCTCGGCCGCGCGGGCGTCCCGCACCAGCCAGCGCGGGTCGGACTGCTCGCTCATGCAGGTGTAGCCGATGCCGACGCTCACGACAGCTCCCCCAGCAGCGCGCGGTTGAACGCGGGCAGGTCGTCGGGGTTGCGGCTGGTGATGAGGGGCCCGGGACCGGAGCGGTCCACGACGACCTCCTCGTCGACCCACTCGGCGCCGGCGTTGCGCAGGTCGGTCTTCAGCGAGGGCCACGACGTCATCCGCCGGCCCTTCAGCACGTCGGCCTCCGCCAGCGTCCACGGCGCGTGGCAGATGGCGGCGATCGGCCGCGTGGAGGCCGCGAACTGGCCCACGAACTTCACCGCGGACAGGCTGGTGCGCAGCGCGTCCGGGTTGGCGACGCCCCCCGGCAGCACGAGGGCGGCGTACTCCGACGGGCTCGCGTCGTCGACGACGACGTCCACGTCGAAGGTGTCCGCCGCGTCGAGGTGGTTGAACGCCTGCACCTGCCCGGGCGCGGTCGACAGGAGCACCGGCTCGCCGCCGGCGTCCTGGACGGCCTTCCACGGCTCGGTCAGCTCGACCTGCTCGATGCCCTCGGCGGCGACGAGGAACGCGATCTTCTTGCCGTTCAGCTGGCTGTCCGTCATGGGCCCCACGGTCGCACCACCGCCCGCCGTCGGCATCCGGGAAGGGTCGCCTGCCCGCCCCGGGCGGCTCGTGGAAGGATCACCCCGCCAGAGTCGCCCCGACGGAGGAGTCGCCATGCCCATCGCCACCCCGGACGTCTACGCCGAGATGCTGGACCGCGCGAAGGCGGGGGGCTTCGCCTACCCGGCCATCAACATCTCGTCCTCGATCACCCTGAACGCGGCGATCCGCGGTTTCGCCGAGGCCGAGAGCGACGGCATCGTGCAGGTGTCCACCGGCGGCGCGGAGTTCCTGTCCGGCACCACGGTCAAGGACATGGTCCTGGGGTCCCAGGCGCTCGCCGAGTACGCCCACCACGTCGCCAAGGGCTACGGCGTGAACATCGCCCTGCACACCGACCACTGCCCCAAGGACAAGCTGGACGGTTTCGTCCGGCCCCTGCTGGCGATCTCCGCCGAGCGCGTGAAGAACGGCCGGGACCCGCTGTTCCAGTCGCACATGTGGGACGGCTCGGCGGTGCCGCTGGAGGAGAACCTCCAGATCGCCGCGGACCTGCTGGCGCAGGCGGCCGCCGCGAAGATCGTCCTGGAGGTCGAGATCGGCGTCGTGGGCGGCGAGGAGGACGGCGTCGCGCACGAGATCAACGACAAGCTCTACACGACCGTCGAGGACGCCCTCGCCACGGTGGAGGCCCTCGGGACGGGGGAGCGGGGCCGCTACCTGACGGCCCTGACGTTCGGGAACGTCCACGGCGTCTACAAGCCCGGCGGCGTGAAGCTGCGCCCGGAGATCCTCAAGGAGATCCAGGAGCAGGTCGGGGCCCGGGTCGGCAAGGACCGGCCGTTCGACCTGGTGTTCCACGGCGGGTCCGGTTCCAGCGAGCAGGAGATCAGCGACGCGGTCGACTACGGCGTGGTGAAGATGAACGTCGACACCGACACCCAGTACGCCTTCACGCGCCCCATCGTCGACCACGTGTTCCGCAACTACGACGGCGTCCTCAAGGTCGACGGCGACGTCGGCAACAAGAAGACCTACGACCCGCGGGTGTGGGGCAAGGCCGGGGAGACCGGCATGGCCGCCCGGGTCGTCGAGGCGGCCCAGAACCTGCGCAGCGCCGGCAAGTCGGTCAAGTGACCCACCCCCCGCGGTGACCGCCTCGGCCGGTCACCGC
>NZ_JBJLSJ010000023.1:0-78099 GCF_050871975.1 Kineococcus rugosus
CGGTGGGGCACGAAGACCTCCGAGTGGTGGTGCGGTTCCTCGACAGCTCCACACCTCACTCGGAGGTCTTCCTCACGTCACGGACCTGACGGTCCTCGGCGTGTCACCAACGTCCGTGCTCAGTACACCTAGGCCCCCTGCCAGTAGTGCAGCGTGCTCCTGCGCTGCCCCACGCTGACGTTGGACCCAACGTTGACGACGCGACTGACCACCTCACTCGCCAACACCTCAGCGTCGTCGACCCCGCCTGCGCCCTCGACGAAGGCCGTGAGGTCCATCCGCACTAGGTGCACGTCGTCATCACCGTCGTGGAAGACGACGTCCACGACGACCGCGCCATCAAGCAACCGCGCGTAGCGCGTCCCCAAGACCTTGACCCTCGGCTCGTGGGCGCTTTCGAGCATCGCCTCGACCCGCTGACGCACCACTTCCACGTCGAACACGACCGCCTCCGCTCCCCGTCGTGCGCTGCGGCTACGAGTCAACCGCACAAGTCGGTCGCGAGATGGCGACGTCACGGTCATGGCGCGTTGTGCGCGGTCCTGAGCTGCCGGTGACGTCGCGGTCGTGTCGAATTGCGAGTGACCATCGAGCGGCCGTGCACCACTTGGCCCACTGGTCGAGGAGGACTGGGAACGGCGCATGCAGACGTCACGTCACACCGCACATGAGACGGGCGCACGACGTCACGCCACCGCTGCTGGCGGTACTGGCACTGCTGCTGACGCCCAGCGGATGCAGCGACGCGCCCACCCCCACGACCTCGCCAGCCACCTGCGACAGCCAGACCGCCACCACTCCGGTGTCCTGGGCCTCCTGGCAGGTCAGCGCCACCCTCACCCCGGACAGCACCGCCTCACCGGAGGCGGTGCCCACGGTCCAAGCCATCGCCTCGGTGCCCTACCCGTACCACTCCGGAGACGACCCCACCGCGCCACGGGTGTGGCGCTGCGCCGGCTACACGATGCTCCACCTCGTGCTGACTCAGCCCGATCAGCCGCCCGGTACCCCCATCAGCGCGACGCTGCCCCGCACCTCCTGCACCGGGGACCGCATCACCTCAGAAAGCGGCGAGGGCGCTCTGCGTCTCGTCGAGCGCACCAGCTGGTGCGCCAAGGACCTCGGCGGCGACCAAGAGCCCGGCTTCGACGGGTGGTGGGTCGACGTCACCGCCGCTGAGGCCGGGACGTACACGTGGACCCGCGACATCACCTGGACCCGCTACCCCCAACAGGCCACCAACTCCATGACCGCCCCTCCTCCTGGGATCCAGCGCTCTGGGGAAGTCATCGTGACCGCGACCCTCGCCCCCTGAACAGGACGACAGGCACTCGGCAACGTCACGGTCATCCCGCGGTGCGCGCTGTCACGACGGGCGAGCGACGGCGACTCCGCTCTACGACTGTCACCGATGTCCTGACACATCGAGTGTCACCGATGTCCTGATGCAGAACTGTCACCGGTGTCCTGATACATCACAGGAGTTCGACCCACCACCACGCGCTACGATCGAACACGTGTTCGAGACGAGTCGTCCCGGCCCGCCGGGCTGGCCCCGCGAGGTACCCCCGCCCGACGCCCAGGACGTCGAGGACTGGCGCGCGGAGGCGGTGGCGTGGCTGCTGGACCAGGCCCCACCGGAGTACCGCTCCTACGCCCCGGTGCGGCATCACCCGGTGCTGCTGGCCTGGCTCGTCGGGCACCACGTCGAGGCGCAGCGCGAAGCCGTGCGGCGGGCCACCGGCACCGCGCGCCGCGACCTGTCCCAGCAGCTGCCCCCGGAGGTGGCCCCGCAGGTCTTCGACGTCCTGGAGCGGGAGGACCTGCGGCTGCGGCGGGTGGCGCGGGCCGTGGGCCTGCTCGACCAGGCGCTGCGCGGCAGGAGGTTCGTGCCGCGGCTGTGAGCCGGTCGTGAACGTTGGCCCGGCCGGGCGGGTTCGCGACGTCCGCGTCCGTGCGGGCTCCTACACTCGCCCGAGTCAGTCCGCCCGACCGCCGCGACACAGGAGGCCACCCCGCATGGGGCTGCTCGAGACCATCCAGGGGCCGCAGGACCTCAAGGCCCTGGCCCCGGAGCAGCTGCCGGAGCTGGCCGGTGAGGTGCGCGACTTCCTCGTCGCCGCCGTCAGCCGGACCGGCGGGCACCTGGGTCCCAACCTCGGCGTCGTGGAGCTGACCATCGGCCTTCACCGGGTGTTCGACTCCCCGCGCGACCGGCTGGTCTTCGACACCGGTCACCAGAGCTACGTGCACAAGCTGCTGACCGGCCGGCAGGACTTCAGCCGGTTGCGCGAGGCCGGCGGGCTGGCCGGGTACCCCTCGCGGGCCGAGAGCGAGCACGACGTGGTGGAGAACTCCCACGCCTCCACCTCGCTGTCGTGGGCCGACGGGCTGGCCAAGGCGTTCGAGCTGCGCGGGGAGACCGACCGGCGGGTCGTGGCCGTCATCGGCGACGGCGCGCTGACCGGCGGGATGGCCTGGGAGGCGCTGAACAACATCGCCGCGGCCGACCGCCCGGTGATCGTCGTCGTCAACGACAACGAGCGGTCCTACGCCCCGACGATCGGCGGGATGGCCTCGCACCTGGCGACGCTGCGCACGACCCGCGAGTACGAGCGGCTCATGGACTGGGGCAAGCAGTCGCTCAAGCGCGGCGGCACCCCGGGCCGGCTGGCCTACGAGACGCTGCACGGCGTCAAGAAGGGCCTGAAGGACATCGTCGCCCCGCAGGGGCTGTTCGAGGACCTGGGCCTGAAGTACGTCGGGCCCGTCGACGGGCACGACACCGAGGCCGTCGAGCACGCGCTGCGCCGGGCCCGGTCCTTCGGCGGCCCGGTCATCGTGCACGTCATCACCCAGAAGGGCCGCGGGTACCAGCCGGCGCTGGCCGACGACGCCGACCACTTCCACGCCGTCGGGGTCATCGACCCCGAGACCGGGGAGGCGCAGGCCAGCTCGGGCCGGTCGTGGACGAGCGTGTTCGCCGACGAGGTCGTCGACATCGCCGCCACCCGCCGCGACGTCGTGGGCATCACCGCGGCCATGCGCATCCCCGTGGGGCTGGAGGGGTTCGCCCGGGCCCACCCCGACCGCGTCTTCGACGTGGGCATCGCCGAGCAGCACGCCGTCACCTCCGCGGCCGGGATGGCCGCCGGGGGGCTGCACCCGGTCGTGGCCGTCTACGCCACCTTCCTCAACCGCGCCTTCGACCAGCTGCTGCTGGACGTGGCGCTGCACCGCGCCGGGGTGACGTTCGTCCTGGACCGGGCCGGGGTGACCGGACCGGACGGGCCCAGCCACCACGGGATGTGGGACATCGCGATGTGCCGGCTGGTGCCGGGGCTGCGGATGGCCGCCCCCCGCGACGCGCAGACCCTGCGCGAGGAGCTGCGCGAGGCCGTCGACGTCGACGACGCCCCCACGGTCGTGCGGTACGGCAAGGGCAAGGTTCCCGCGCACCTGCCGGCGATCGCCCGTGCCGGGCAGGCCGACGTCCTGGCCGGTGAGCGGTGGGCCACCGGCGACGACGTCCTGCTGGTCGCGGTGGGGGCGCTGGTGCCCCGGGCGCTGGAGGTGGCCGACCGGCTGCGCGCGCACGGGGTCGGGGTCACGGTCGTGGACCCGCGCTGGGTCGTGCCGGTCGACGAGGTGCTGGTGGACCTGGCCCAGCGGCACCGGCACGTGGCGGTGCTGGAGGACGGCTGCGAGGTCGGGGGCGTGGGCTGGGCGCTGGCGGCGGGCCTGCGCGGGCGCGGTGCCGCCACGCCCGTGCACGTCTTCGCCCTGCCGCAGGAGTTCCTCGACGTCGGTGACCGCGACGCGCTCCTCGACGCGGTGGGCCTGGCCCCGCAGGACGTCGCCCGCGCCCTCGTCGAGGCCGTCGCTCAGCAGGTCCGGGTCGTGGAGCCGTCGGAGACCGCGGACTCGTCGCCGACGACGAGCGTGCCCCGCACGGAGGAGTTCCCCTCCAGGTAGGCGGCGGTGGCCGCCGGGGTGCAGTCCCCGGGGGTCAGCAGCAGCGGGGCCCCGTTGACGGCCGCGGCGGGGACGGCCGCGAGGGCGTCGGGGAAGGTGCGGCCCGTGGCCACGACCACGACCCGGGCCTGCGGGTGGGCCGCCCGCGCGACGGCCGCCGAGGTGGCGTAGCGGTCCGGGCCGGACAGGCGCGTCACCGCGGCCGGGTCGGTGAGGAACAGGTCGAGGCGGGCCGCGACGGCCTCCGAGACCGACGCCGCGCCGCCGACGACGGTGGCGCGGTCCCGCTCGGTCGCGCTGAGCCAGCCGGTGACCGGCTCGGGTAGCCGGTCCGGTGCCGTCAGCAGCAGCGGTTCGCCGCGCCACCCGGCGAGCGCCGCGCCGGTGACCGCGTCGGGGAAGGCGTCCCCGCGGGCCAGGACGAACGAGACCTGCTGGGCGGGGAAGAACCGCTGCGCGACGGCGACGGCCGTGGCGTACCGGTCGGCGCCGGCGGTGCGGTCGACGGTGGCCGACGGCAGCAGGGCCTCCACGGCGTCCACGACGGCCTCGGGGACCCGGTCGCGGCCGCCGACCACGTGGACGGACGCGGGGGACAGGCGGGCGAGCTCGGCGCGGGTGGCTTCCGGCAGGCCGGTGGCGGCGGTCAGCAGCAGCGGGCCGTCGAGGTGGGCGGCGGCGGGCCCGGCGGCGAGGGCGTCGGCGAAGGACTCGCCGCTGGTGAGGAAGACCGTCGAGGAGGGGGAGGGGGCGAACGACCCCCGGGAGACCAGCGCCGCGGTCGCGTAGCGGTCGGCGCCGTCGGCGCGGACCGTCCCGGAGTAGACGAACGGCGTGCTGACGGCCTGCGCGTGCGCGGGGGTGAGCAGCAGGGCGGCGGCGAGCCCGACGACCACAGACAGGTGACGCTTGGTGTGCATCGGGTGACTCTACGGTCGGTGCGGGGGGTCTCCGCGTCACTCCCGCAGGTCCACCGGGCCCCGGTGCACGGCGAACCCCTCCGCCAGCCAGCGCTCGACCCCGCCCTCGAGGTCGGTGGCCCGGGACAACCCGACCGCCTGCAGCGAGGCCGCCGCCAGCGAGGAGCTGTACCCGTGCCGGCACACCACCACCACGCGCAGGTCCCAGCCCGTCGCCTCCGGGATCCGGTACGGGCAGGTCGGGTCCAGCCGCCACTCCAGCACCGTCCGGTCGATGACCAGCGCCCCGGGGAACTCGCCCTGCGCCGCGCGGTGCGCCGGCGTCCGGGTGTCGACCACCAGGGCCCCGGCCGCCCGCTCGGCGAGCAGCTGCGCCGGGGACACCCGCGCCAGCCCGCGCCGCACCCGCGCGAGGTGCCCGGCGACCCCGGGGACGCCCACAGGGGGACCGGTCAGGCCGCTTCGCGCTCGCTCGTGGCGTGCTCGAGCATCTCGGCCAGCCGCCACGCCTCGGCGCGGGTCAGGTGGAAGCCCATCTCCCGGTGCGTGCCCAGCCCGGAGTAGATCGCGATCCCCGACAGGTTCGGCTCGTGGCCGTCGTCGTCGATCACGCTCAGGCAGATCCACGGCTTGATGCCGGGACGGAAGTGGGCCATCCGCATCGGCGGGACGTCCCGCTCGCCGCGCAGGTACGGGATCAGCATCTGCGCGTACTTCAGGTCGTAGACCTCGGTGCGCCCTTCGGCGCGCAGGTGGACGTCGCTGCCGACGATGGACACGGATTCAGCCGCTGTGGCTCCGAGCTGCACGCACCCATTTCAGCCGACGACCGCCTCCGTGTCACATTCGTTACCGGATTCGACCCCCGCCGTGACGGGTCACTGCCGCTCCGCCAGCACGCCCTGCACCAGCGACGGGCTCGTCGGGACGAGGGCGACCTCCTCGCGCGTCACCAGCACCGGCCGCCGGAACCCGCGGTCGGCGGGGTCGCTCGCCACCCAGGCGGCCCCCACGTAGGCGGGGTCGACGCGGGCCAGGTCGAACCAGCCGCGGGTGCGGTCGGGGACGGCCACCGCGCGCAGCACGTTCCCGGGGGAGCGGTCGGGGCCGGCGACGAGGTGCTCGCGCAGCCGGCGCGAGGCCAGCAGCGTCGGGACGTCGCACCCGCCCACCGGGCGCAGCACCCCGGCGGTGTCGGTCCCGGCGTCGCGCAGCAGCCGCTGGACGACGAGGTCGCCGAGCCGTTCGAGGCGGTCGAGGTCCTCCGCGCTCACCGCGCCGGGGCGGCCCGTGGCGCGCGCGGAGGCGACGGGCAGCGGCAGGACCCGCTCGGAGCGGCCGCGGGGGACCACGACGCCCAGGCCCAGGTCCATCGCCCCGCCCAGGAACCGCTGGTGCGCCCAGCCGAACGCCGGGTGCCGGTCGGCGTGCCGCGGGACCGCCAGCGGCACCACGCGCGCGCTGCCGCCGTGCAGGGCCAGGTGCGCGTGCAGGACGTCGGCGACCCGCAACCGGGCCACGTCCTCCCCGACGTCGGCGCCCACGTCACCGGCGGCGCGCGCCAGGTCCGCCCACTGCAGCTCGGCGCACCCGGGCAGGCGCACGCCGTCGTCGTCGAGGTCCACGTCCAGGTCGTCCACGACGCTCGTGGCGAGCACGCAGCGTCGCAGCAGGGCCCGGACGGGGGGCGACTGATCGGGGTGCACATCGCCGACCGTAGGCGACGCGGCCGCCGGCGCCCGGTGACCTTCCCCCGGACGGGTCAGCGTGTCGCGAGGTGGAACCACACCGTCTTGGCGCTCGACCCGTCCTCGCGCGGCTGCGGCCAGCCCTCACCGCCACCCGCCGCGTCGTCCGGCCCGCCCTCGTCGCTGCGGTAGACGCCCCACGCCGTCGCCAGCGCGTCCACCAGCGCGATGCCGCGCCCGGCGGTGGCCTGCGGGCTTTGGTGGCGCAGCGTCGGCACCCGGCCCTCGGCGTCGGTGATCCCCACGAGGATGCCCTCCTCGTCGTGGGTTAGCGTCAGCACCACCGGTCCGCGGCCGTGGTCCAGGGCGTTCTGCACGAGCTCGCTGGTCAGGAGCTCGGCGATCCAGCGGCGGGCCGTCGGCAGGTGCTCGTCGGGGCAGTGGTCGCAGACCCAGTGCCGGGCCATGGCCGCGCTCGACAACTGCTCGTCCAGGGTGACGCGTTCCACGTCCACCTCCGTCACCGTCGACCACCGTCACCTCGTCGTGACCCGTCGACCATCCCCCACTCGGGCGGACCCGGCAAGGCGGGAGCGTCGGTCAGCCCGGCGCGGGGGCGTCCTGGCCGACCTCGGCCCCGGCCATCGCCTGGGTCACCGGCCCGGTGACCACGTCCAGCTGCCACGGCCGGGCCCCCCGCGCGGCCAGGGCCGCGCGGACCGCGTCGGGCTCCAGCGGCTCCGGCGGCGCCCACGCCAGGCGGCGCAGCGCGTCCGGCTGCAGCAGGTTCTCCACCGGCAGGCCCCGCTCCTCGGCCAGCTCCGTGACGACCGCGCGGGCCGCGCTCAGCCGGGCCGCGGCCTCGGGGTCCTTCGCCGCCCACGCCCGCGGTGGCGGCGGGCCGTCCCCGCGGGGCTGGTGCGCGGGCAGGTCGGCCTCGGGCACCGCCAGCCCGGCGGCGACGGCCTCGGCCCACAGCGACAGCCGCGACCGGGACGCGCGGCCGGTGAAGCCCGGCGTCGCCGCGAGCGCCTGCGGGGTGCGCGGCATCGCCCGGGCGGCGGCCACGACGGCCGAGTCCGGCAGCAGCCGGCCCGGGGAGGTGTCCTTGCGCCGCGCCTCGGCGTCGCGCGCCAGCCACAGCTCCCGCACCACGGCCAGCTGGCGGCGCGAGCGCACCGCGTGCAGGCCCGACGTCCGGCGCCACGGCTCGGCCGGCGGCGCCGGCGGGGGAGCGCTCGCGACGGCGGCGAACTCCTGCCGCGCCCACTCCAGCTTGCCCTGCTCCTCCAGGCGCGCGGCGAGGGCGTCGCGCAGCGGGACGAGTACCTCGACGTCGAGGGCGGCGTAGGTCAGCCACGGTTCGGGCAGCGGGCGCGTGGACCAGTCCACCGCCGAGTGCTCCTTGGCCAGGCGCAGCCCGAGCAGCTCCTCCACGACCGCGCCCAGGCCCACCCGCGGCAGCCCGGCCAGGCGCGAGCCGAGCTCGGTGTCGAACAGCGCCGTCGGGCGCATGCCCAGGTCGGCCAGGCACGGCAGGTCCTGGTTCGCCGCGTGCAGCACCCACTCCACGCCGTCGAGGGCTTCCCCGAGCGCGGACAGGTCCGGCAGCGCGGCCGGGTCGATCAGGGCGGTCCCGGCGCCGGCGCGGCGCAGCTGCACGAGGAAGGCGCGCTGCCCGTACCGGTACCCCGAGGCCCGTTCGGCGTCGACGGCCACCGGCCCGGTCCCGGCCGCGAACGCGGCGACGACCTGCGCCAGCGCGGCCTCGTCGGCCACGACGGGCGGCAGGCCGTCGGCGGGGGCCGACAACAGCGGGAGCTCAGGTCCGGGGACCTGGTCCGGCTCGGTCGGCGTGGAAGTCACCGCACCACCGTACGTGACCGGTGGTGCGGTCCGATCACTGGATCACACCGGCCCGGAGGGTGATCGCGACCATCTCGGCGCGGTCGCCCGTGCCGAGCTTGCGCGCGATGCGGGCCAGGTGGCTCTTGACCGTCAGCGCCGACAGGCCCAGCAGGGCGCCGGTGTCCTTGTTGGACCGGCCGTCGGCGACGTGCTGGAGCACCTCGACCTCGCGCTCGGACAGCGAGTCCACGCCGGACTCCCCGCCGCGGCCCTCCAGGCCCACGCCCTCCGGGCGCGTGGTCACCAGGTAGCAGCGCACCCCGGCCGCGACCGCGCCGCGCACGGCGAACGGGTCGGCGTTCGAGGACAGCACCACGCACCGGTTCCAGCCGGCCGCGCGCAGCTCGGAGACGAGCTGGGCGCCGGAGCCGTCCGGCAGGCCGGCGTCGGCGATGAACAGCGCCCGCGGGCCGGTCCGCGCCATCGCGCGGGCCTGGGCCACGCTCGTGGCGTGCTCGACGTTCACCGCGCCGAGCAGGCGCAGCGTGCGGGTCACCGATTCGCGCACCGCGGGGTCCGCGACGGCGACCAGGGCCGCGAAGCGGCCGAGACGGGAAGGAACGGCCATCCCGGGGCGTTCGACGAGCGCAGTCACCGTCGTCCTCCTGCAGGCGAACGGCGCACCCCTGGCGGGTGCGCCTCTGATTGCTGAGGAGGTGATCGGCCCGCGCGGGGGCCGCCTTGAACGTTTGGACGGAGAAGGACCCGTTCAGCGACCGCGCCGGCCCAGGGACACCACGCCCTCGGGCAGCGGCGGCAGCCCCGCCACCGTGCACACCAGCACGCCCCACGCCTCCAGGTGGGCCGGCAGCGCGTCCGGGTCCTGCGGCGTCCACGACGCCCGCACCTCCACGTCCACCGACGCCGGCCGCCCCGCCAGCGCCCCGTAGCCCTCCGACAGCACCCGTGTCACCGTCCCGCCGACCTCCCCGGCCAGCGCCCCGGCCCCGGCCAGGCCGTCCTCCAGCCACGACCAGCCGACCGCCCCCAGCATCGGGTCGGCGCCCAGCTCGGCCTCCAGGTCGGCCCGCACGTACGTCACCACCCGGAACGGCCCGCCCCACTCCTGCGGGCTGGACGGGTCGTGCAGCAGGATGAACCGGCCCGTCGCCAGCTCCTCGCCGTCGACCACGACGTCCCCGGCGACCGCCCACGCGTGCGGTGCGATCCGCGCCGGCGCGGGCACCTCCGTCAGCACCAGCTCCGAGCGCAGCCGCACCCCGCGCACGGACGACACCGCGGCCTCGAAGGCGAGAGGTCCTCGCTGCGCGCTCACGCCACGGAGCGTAGGCACCCACCGCCCCCGCGGGGGTGCTGCCACGCCGTGGGACGATCGCCCCCGTGCCCGACCAGACCTCGCCCTACCTGCACGTCGCCCGCGGCGGCACCACCCCGTCCCGCACCCCGGTCTGGTTCATGCGCCAGGCCGGCCGCTCCCTGCCGGAGTACCGCGAGGTCCGCGCCGGGACGACGATGCTGGAGTCCTGCCGCCGCCCCGAGCTGGTCGCCGAGATCACCCTGCAGCCCGTGCGCCGCTACGACGTCGACGCCGCCGTCTTCTACTCCGACATCGTCGTCCCCCTCGAGGCCGCCGGCGTCGGCGTGGAGATCGTCGCGGGCACCGGGCCGGTCATCGCCGAGCCCGTCCGCACCCGCGCCGACCTCGACCGCCTGCCCGAGCTGACCCTCGACGCCCTGCAGCACGTCACCGACGCCGTGCGGCTCACCACCGCCCAGCTCGGCGACGTGCCCCTCATCGGGTTCGCCGGGGCCCCCTTCACCCTGGCCAGCTACCTCGTCGAGGGCGGGCCCTCCCGGGACCTGCTGCACACCAAGGCGCTCATGCACGCCGACCCCGGCCTGTGGAACGACCTCGCGGCCCGCCTGGCCCAGATCACCGGGACGTTCCTGCGCGCCCAGGTCCTCGCCGGCGCGAGCGCCGTGCAGCTGTTCGACTCCTGGGTCGGCTCCCTGTCGCTGGCCACCTACGAGCGCCTCGTCGCCCCGCACTCGGCCGCCGCGCTCGCCCACGTCCGCGACCTGGGCGTGCCGCGCACCCACTTCGGCACCGGCACCGGTGAGCTGCTCGGCGCGATGGCCGCGGTCGACGGCGGCGTCGACGTCCTCGGCGTCGACTTCCGCGTCCCCCTGGACGTCGGCGCCGCCCGCGGCCGCGCCGGGGCCGGCCGCCCCGTCGCCGTCCAGGGCAACCTCGACCCGGCGCTGCTGTTCGCCCCCTGGGACGTCCTGCGCGCCGACCTGCACCGGATCCTGCGCGAGGGCGAGCGCGCCGGCGGCGGGCACGTCGTCAACCTCGGCCACGGCGTCCCCCCGAGCGCCGACCCCGACGTGCTGAAGAGGGTCGTGGACGAGGTGCACGCGTGGCGCGGGTGATCGTCGTCGGCGGCGGGATCTCCGGTCTGGCCGCCGCCTGGGAGCTGTCCGGCGACCACGACGTCGAGGTCCTCGAGGCCGCCCCCGCCGTCGGGGGCGTGCTGCAGCGCGCCGACGTCGGCGGCCTCACCGTCGACCTCGGCGCCGAGTCGATGCTCGCCCGCCGCCCCGAGGGCGTCGACCTGGCCACCGACCTCGGCCTGGACCTCGTCCACCCCGCCACCACCAGCGCCCGGCTCGCCACCGAGGACGGCCTGCGGCCGCTGCCCGCCGGGACCGTCATGGGCGTCCCGCGCGACGCGCGGTCGGTGGAGGGGCTGCTGGCCGCCGCCGACGTCGCCCGCGTCCGCGACGAGCCCACCCGCCCCGCCGCCCCCCTCGAGCACGACGTGGCCGTGGCCGAGTACGTCGCCGGCCGCGTCGGTCCCGCCGTCGTGGACCGCCTCGTCGAGCCGCTGCTCGGCGGGGTGTACGCCGGTCACGCCGCGACGCTGTCCCTGCGGGCGACCGTCCCGGCCCTGTGGGCGCACGCCCGCCGCGGCGGGTCCCTGCTGGAGCAGCTGGGGCCCGCGCCCGCGGCCGGCGGGCCCGTCTTCGCCGGCCTCGACGGCGGCCTGGCCACCCTGCCGCAGGTCCTGGCCGACCGGTTGCGCGCCCGCGGCGCCGCGGTCCGCCCCGGCACCGCCGTCCGCCGCCTCGAGCGCACCCCGGACGGCTGGCGCGTCGACGGCGCCCCCGCCGACGCCGTCGTCCTGGCCGTCCCCGCCCCGGTCGCCGCCCGGCTCCTGGCCGGTCCCGTCCCGGCCGCCGCGGCCGAGCTGGCGGCCGTCGAGACCGCGAGCATGGTCATCGCGGCGCTCGCCGTCCCGGCCGCGGAGCTGGCCGGGCTGGACGGCTCCGGGGTGCTCGTGCCGCCCGTCGTGGCCGCGGCCCGGGGGCTGCGCGCCAAGGCGCTGACGCTGTCGGGCAACAAGTGGGGGTGGGTGGGCGCGCAGAGCCGCGACCTCGCGGTCCTGCGGGTCTCGCTGGGCCGGGCGGGGGAGGACGAGGCGCTGCGCGCCGACGACGCCGACGTGCTGCGCTGGGCCACCGCCGACGCGTCCGCGCTGCTGGGCCGCGACCTGCACCCCGTCGACCACGCCGTCGCCCGCTGGGTCGACGGGCTGCCGCAGTACGCCGTCGGTCACGTCGACCGCGTCGCCCGCCTCCGGGCCGCGGTCGCCGCCGCGGGGCGGCTGGCGGTGTGCGGGTCCGTGCTGGACGGCGTGGGCGTGCCGGCCTGCGTCGCCGCGGCCCGCCGGGCCGCGCGCGAGGTGGTGGCCGAGGTCCCTGCGGGGGCCGGCGGGGCCTGAGGGAGAATCGGCGCATGCCCGAAGCCCAGACGTCCGCACCCCAGAACCCGACCGCCGACGAGATCAACGACACCATCGCGTACACGATGTGGTCGGTCTTCGCGTCCGAGACGCCCCTGGGCGAGAGCGACCGCGCCGCGCACGCCCGCGAGGTCCAGGACCTGCTCGACGAGCTCACCGGCAAGGGGCTGGTCGTCCGCGGCCTGTACGACGTCGCAGGGCTGCGCGCCGACGCCGACCTGATGTTCTGGTGGTACGCCCCGACGGTCGAACTCGTCCAGGAGGCCTACCGGCGGTTGCGCACGACCCGCCTCGGCAGGCACCTCGCGCCGGTGTGGTCGGTCGTCGGGATGCACCGACCCGCGGAGTTCAACCGCGGTCACGTCCCGGCGTTCATGTCCGGTGAGCGCGCCCGCGACTACGTGTGCGTCTACCCGTTCGTGCGGTCCTACGAGTGGTACCTGCTGCCCGAGGACGAGCGCCGGAAGATGCTGCGCGACCACGGGTTGGCGGCCCGCCCCTACGAGGACGTGCGCGCCAACACCGTGTCCGCGTTCGCGCTCGGCGACTACGAGTGGCTCCTCGCGTTCGAGGCCGACGAGCTGCACCGCATCGTCGACCTCATGCGCGACCTGCGGAACACCGAGGCGCGCCGCCACGTCCGCGAGGAGGTGCCGTTCTTCACCGGGCCGCGCGTGGAGCTGTCCGAGCTCGTCAACGCCCTGCCCTGAGGCCGCTCACACCTGGCGGTAGTCCGCCTCGGAGTCGGCGTCGCCCGCGCGGGTGGCGTCGACGTCCGGCTCCTCCTGCGCGAGCCGCTCGTCGAGGGTCTCGGAGTCGCGGTCGCCGTCGGTGATGAGCTCGGCGGTGAAGTTGCTGAGCTGGTACTCCGGCTCCCAGCCCTGGTCGTCCTGGTCGTCGCGCATGAGCGTGTCGGTGGTCAGGACCTCGGGGTCGTCGCCCGAGGGGGACGCGTCCGAGTCGACCTGCTGGAGGTCGGGGTCCGCCAGCGGGTCGACGTCGGGATCACGGGGTTCGTAGGGCTGCTCGCTCATGCAGCCCACCCTGCCTCAGGCCTGCGTCGGGCGCAGGGTGAGGCTGATCGAGTCGATGGACGGCATCAGACTCCCACCAGGACACCGAGGGCCTTCCTCGTTCGACCAGCACGCCGTGTGTCGCCGACGTCGTGGCTGATCACAGCTGGAACTGCGGTGGACGGGGCCGATCGAGGCGCCGCCCTCGCTTCGGCCCCACTGGTCCAGCGTGATCGTCGATCGCAGGGACCAGCGACGCCCAGTCAGCCGTCGGTCCGCTGGCGTGACCGGGAGGCGCGCGTGGACGGTGGCGGGGAACTCCTCAGCGGGTGCCGGTGAGTGCGGCCGTCGTCCGCCACAGCTCGGCCGCCTCGGTGGCGTCCAACCCCCGGCGGGCGGGGCGACGCACCAGCGGGTGGCCCTTGACGCTGCCGAGTCCGTCGGGGCCGACGTAGGCGTTGCCCGGCACGTCCTGGGTCGCGGCGAACAGCGTCGGCAGCGCACCGTGCTCGGCGTCGTTGAGGAATCGACCCCCCACGCGCAGGACCGTCTTCTGCGAGGAGTGGTCGACCAGGCCGGTGTGGGCGATGCCCGGGTGCGCCAGCACCGATCGAACGGCGCTTCCGGAGGCGGTGAGGCGGCGCTGCAGCTCGAGGGAGAACAGCACCTGGGCCAGCTTGGAGTCGCGGTAGGCCTGCAGCGACTGGTAGGGCTTGTCCCGCCACATCGGTCCCGGCACGCGACGTACCAGGAGGGTTCGGCCGGGCAGCGGCTCGAACTCGTAGGTCCAGCGGACGAGGGTGCCGGGCCCGTCCTGGGCGAAGGTGCGCTCGCCGCGGACGCCGTGGACGCCGTGGACGAGGTGGACGAGGTGGACGAGGTGGCGCAGCACGTTGGTGAAGCCGGTGACTTCGCAGGCGAGGGATGAGGGTGCGTCGTGCTCGGTCAGCTGCTTGCGGGCGGTACTACCGTCGGTGAATCGGGGGTTTCGGGAAGAGCCGACTTCGCTCCACGGTGCCGTCCGGTTCGCCACGCCGCTGATGCCGGGAAGGGGGCCCCACCCTGTGAAGACCAGGGACGAATCGATGGGGACGATGATGCGGAAGGCGTCCGCGGGGATGAGCGTGGTGCGGGTCTGCACGGTCACGGGAACGGTTCGGTCGTCGGCGGTGATCACCATGGTGTTCCCCGCTCCGGAGAAGTCGGGCTGGGGAGGGGGGACGGCGTTCACGAGGTGGGACTGTGGTGCACGCAGCTGCACCGCCTGTGCGCTGCTGCGTGGCGTCGATGTCCGCTGATGCCGGCTACCCGTGGGTGGGGGCGCGTCCGCGTACGGGCGCGTACGGGCGCGTACGGGCGCACGCTGCGCGGGCGTCAGCGGGTGAGTCGGGCCCGGTGGGTGGTGAGGAAACCGGTCAGGTCCAGGTGTCCGGGGTTGACCGCGTGCGCGGCGGCCAGGTCGCGGCGCCCGTTGTAGGACTCGGGGAAGTCGGCGTAGTACTGGAACATGTTTCCCAGCTCCTCGGCGCCGGGGACGGGGAACGCGCGGAACTGCGCCGGGGTCAGCGGCCGGTAGGCCACCTGTTCGCCGAGCACCGAGCTGAACGCCGCGGCCATCTGCTCGCCGGTGAGGACATCGCTGACGGCGGGGACGGTGGCGCCGATGGTGGAGGGGTCCTGCAGCACGCGCAGCACGATGCGGCCGATGTCGTCGGAGGCGATGCCGGCCACGGGGGCGCCCCCCACGGGCAGGTGCAGCGCGAGGGTCCCGTCCTCGTCGCGCTGGGGCGCGAGGTCGCCGAGCAGCTGGTCCCAGTAGAAGGACATCAGCAGGTAGGTCACCGGCAGTCCTGACGCGGCGAAGAGTGCGTCGGCCTCACCGCCCTTGACGTCGAAGTGCGGCACCCGGTACTCCTCGCCGCGGCCGTCGCGGATGACGGGCATGCGCTGGTCGTCGGCGGCGATGGCCTGCCGGGTGTCCTCCAGGGTGGACCACACCACGCGCTGCAGCTGTGCGCCGCGGGCGGCGGCGATGAGGGTGCGCACCTCGGTCAGTTCCCGTTCGGGGGAGCGGTGTTCCCAGAACGGGGTGACGAGGAACGCGCCGTGCGCGCCGTCGAACGCCTTGCGCAGGCTGTCCTCGTCGGTCAGCTCCGCCTCGACCACCTCGGCGCCGAGGTCGGTGAGGGCCTGTGCTCGGGTGGAGGTGGCATCACGGGTGACGGCGCGGACGGCGAAGGTGCCGTCGGCCAGCAGGGCGCGCGCAACCGCGCCGCCCTGGGTCCCGGTGGCGCCGATGACGGTGATGAGCTGCTGGTTGGACACGGGTTCCTCCTGAGTGGGGTGGTGGGTGGGTGGAGTGGTGGGTGTCAGGCCGGGGGGACGAGGACGACGACCTTGCCCGGCGGCAGCTCTCCGGCGTGGGCCCGGGCGTGCAGGGCGGGCAGGTCGGCCAGCGCCACCCGCTCCGCGACGTTGACGAGCAGTTCGCCGGTGCTCACGCGGGCGACCAGGTCGGCGAGCTGGTCGGCGTCGCTGCGTACGGACAGGTTCACGCCCTGCACACCCCGCTCCTCGTCGCAGGGGGTGGGCATCCACGCGGTGGTGCTCACGAGCCTGCCGCCGTCGCGGATCAGCGGAACCATCGCGGCCAGCTGTTCCGCACCGATCGGTGCGAGGTTCAGGACGAGGTCGACGGGTTCGACCACCGCCGGCCCGACGTCGACGAGCGTGTGGTCGAGCGTGTGGACGGTGCCCTCGTCGCTGCCCGCGGCCTCGACCCTGACGGCGCTGCTGGGGCGGGCCGTGACGAGCACCTGTGCACCGGCTTCCACGGCCAACTGCACGACGTACCCGCCGACCGCTCCACCGAGCCCGTTGATCAGCACTCGCTGCCCGGCCACGAGGCCGCCGTGGTCGAACAGGGCTTGCCAGGCGGTCAGGCCCACCAGCGGCAGAGCCGCCAGATCCGTCAGCGGAAGCCGGCGGGGCACCCCCGCCAGGACCTGCGCCGGGGCGAGCACGTGCTGCGCCGCCGCCCCGGGCGCCGTCATCGGCAGGAGACCGACCACCCGTTCGCCGATGCTGATCTCGTCCACGCCGGGACCGAGGGCGTCGACGGTACCGGCGACGTCGAGACCCGGGGTGTGCGGCAGCCGGAGCGGTGACCTGTCGCGCAGGTCGCCGGCCCGGAGGGTGGCGTCCAGGTTGTTGAAGGACGTGGCGGCGACGCGGATCCGCACCTGTCCCACGCCGGGGACGGGCGGCTCGACGTCCTCGTGGCGCAGGACCTCGGGACCACCGAAGTCGTGGAAGCGCACCGCCTTCATGACCGGACCTGCTCTCGTGGGTGTGCTCGTCGTGCTCGTCGTGGGGACGTGACTCAAGGTGGCAGGCTTCGGCGCGCTCATCCTGGGCCGAGCTGGCCCACCTTCGAGTTGGCCCACCTCGAGGCCGCTCGGTTCTACCGGTGAGGACTTTTCAGGTTCCACGAGTGCGGAGCACTCAGGTCCAGCGGCTGGGGGAAGGTCGCGCTGCGCCGCTCGCGGCGATCGACGGCGCTCGCCTGCGCCGTCGGCCGGGCCCAGACCTACACTGTCGGTAAATTTTCTGCCACACTCGCGCCGTGCAACACCTCGAGTTCGGCGCCGCGGTGCGCCACCTGCGGGAGACGACCGCCCCCGAGGCGGTCGGGCTGGCGCCGGGCGGGCGGCGCGTGCGCGGGCTGCGGCGCGAGGAGCTCGGTGAGCTGGCGGGGATGTCCGCCGACTACGTCCGCCGGCTGGAGCAGGGCCGCAGCCACCCCTCGGCCGGTGTGGTGAACGCCATCGCCCGGGCGCTACGGGTGGGACGGGCCGACTACGAGCGGCTGTGCGCGCTGGCCGGCTACGCCGCCGCCGACGGGCAGGTGCCCACCGACCTGGGCCCGGGCGCGCGGCGGCTGCTGGAGCGCTTCGCCGACACCCCGATGATCGTCTCCGACGCGGCGATGAACGTCGTCGCGACCAACAGCGCCTTCCTGGCTCTGGAGCACTGGAACCCCACGGGGGAGCGCTGGGAGTGGAACGTCGCCTGGCGCTCGTTCTGCGACCCGTTCGAGGCCTTCAAGCAGTCCGCGGCCGACGCGGACGAGCACGAGGCGGTCTTGGTGACCCAGCTCAGGAGTTCACTGCTGCGCTACCCCGCCGACGCCTCGCTGGCCGCCCTGGTCGACGATCTGCGTACCCGCAGCCGCCGCTTCGAGGCCTTGTGGCGCGTACCGCGGCCGGTGGCGGCCTACGAGAGCAGCGCGAGCTTCACCCAGTCCGACGGGGACTCGCTCACGCTCGTGGGCAACCTCATCGCCATCCCCGGCGACGACCTGGCCGCCGTGATGCTGACGGCGGCGCCAGGCTCGGCCGACGAGGCCCGGCTGGCGGAGCTGGTCGACGCGAGCGAGGGGCGGGCGGTGGTGGACGTGGGCCATGAGCGGAGCCGGCCGGTGGGCCGGGAGGACGGCTGAAGGACGGGCCGGTCCGGCCGAGGCTCAACGCGCCGGGACCTGCGTCGTCGACTGCGACGTTGGGCGCGACGCTGAGCGCGTCACCGTGACCTCACGCCAGAGCCCGGCCCGCACGGGTTCTCCCGTGGGACGGGCCCGCACTGCCGCACGAGCAGTGAGCCCCTACGCTCGCCCCCGTGGCACCACTGACGCGAGGGCGGATCCTCGCGGCGGCCGTGACCATGGCCGACCACGAGGGCTTGGAGGCGGTCACCATGCGGCGGATCGCCGCCGTCCTCGGTGTGCACGTGACCTCGCTGTACAACCACGTGGACACCCGCGAGGCGGTGAGCGACGGGATCGTGGAGGTCCTGTTCGACGAGGCGGACCTGCCCTCGGAGCCGCTGGGCTGGGAGGCGTGGGTACGCCGCTTCCACACCGCGATGAGTGGGCTGGCCCTGCGACACCCCGGTGCCTTCGCGGTCCTGATGCGCCGGCCCGTGCAGGGCCCGCGCGCCGCCGCGTCCTTCGAGGTCGCCCTGGCCGCCTTCCGCGAGGCGGGCTTGGAGCCGCAGGACGCCTACGGTGCGGTGAAGATCGCCGTCCACACCGCGCTCACCGCCGGGCTCGAGCGCAGCCTGGAAGCGCAGGGCCCGTCACCGGAGACGGACATCGAGGCGCTCCCGGCCACGGACTTCCCGCACTTCCACGCCTTGCGCGACATCGAGGACCCCTCGATGTCCTGGGACTTCGGCCTCGAGACGGTGGTGGCCGGCCTGCGGGCCCAGATCGCCGAGCGCGCCACCCGCTGAGCCCTGCGGCGTCCGCGGCGCCTCTTCCTCAGGGTGTCGCGCGCGTCAGTTCCAGCACCGGGATGGTGCGGACACCACGCGTCTGCTCCTCGTACCCCGCGAAACCGGGGAAGCGGCGGGCCTGCTCGGCGTACACCGCATCCCGCTCACCACCGGTCAGCTCCCGCACGGAGACCGGGAAGGTCTCCGTGCCCCGCTCCAGGCGGGCGGTACCTGCGGCGGTGAGGTTGTGGTACCAGTTCGGGTCAGCCGGCGCGCCGCCGTTGGAGGCGAAGACGTAGACGGTGCCCTCAGCGCCCTCCGCGGGTAGGTACATCGTCGGAGTGACGAACTCCTCACCGCTCTTGCGGCCGACGTGGTGGAGCAGGACCATCGGCGCGCCGGCGAAGGGCCCGCCCACGCGGCCGCCGTTCGCGCGGAAGTCGGCCAAGACCCGCTGGTTGACGTCGTTCGGATCACTCATGGTGGTCTCCTCACTCATCGCTGCCGGCACTCTGCCGGTCCGGGTTTCGTCGTGGACGGGTACGGAATTCGCGGTGAACGCTCCGCTGGACTCCACCTACTGCTGTACCTGCGTAGGCGCAGGCGCAGGCGCAGGCGCGAGCGCGGGTCGCCTCGTCGGAGCTGCGCGGCGGTGTCCTCCCTGCGCTGCAGCTGCACGAGGACCAGACGAGGCCCGGTCACGTCGACTTCGCCTCCCGGTGGCGCGGAACAGGACGGTCAGTGCTCCTGCAGGCACGGGTCCCGCTGCTGGTGCGCCCGGCGCGAAGCTCCACGCCGGGCCCGTGCCACTCCCGCGGGTTTCACTCGGGCAGGACGACGACCTTGCCGGGGATGCGACCGGTGGCGGCTTCGGCGTGCAGGGCGGGCAGGTCGGCCAGCGCGATGCGGCGGGTCACCTCGACCGACAGGGCTCCGGAGTCGACGAGGGAGACCAGTTCGGCCAGGCGGTCGCGGTGGGGCAGGACGAAGACGGTGGTGGCGGTGACGCCGCGGGTCTCGTCGCCGGGGGTGGCCATGAACGCGGTCGTGCTCACGACCTTCCCGCCGTCGCGGACCGCCGCGACCAGCGCGGTGAACTGCTCGGGGTCGATGGGGGCGAGGTTGAGCAGCACGTCCACCTGCTCCTGCACGGCGCTGAGCACGTCGGTGGTGGTGTGGTCGACGACCTCGTCGGCGCCGGCCGCTTGGACGGCGTCGGCGCTGCGGGGGCTGGCGGTGGCCACGACGTGCGCGCCGGCCCGCTTCGCCAGGGCGATGGCGTACTTGCCGACCACACCCCCGGCGCCGTTGATGAGGATCCGCTGCCCGGCGGTGAGCTCGGCGTCGTCGAAGAGGGCCTGCCAGGCGGTCAGGGCCACCGACGGCAGGGCCGCCGCGTCCGGCAGCGGGATGCTGGTGGGAGCCGTGACCAGCGCGTCGGCGGGAGCGATCACGTACTGCGCCGCGCCACCGTCGCGTTCCATCGGCAGGAAGCCGATGACGGCGTCCCCGACGGCCAGGCCGTCGACCCCGTCGCCGAGCTCGTCGACCGTGCCGGAGACGTCGTAGCCGGGGACGTGCGGCAGGACGACCGGGATGGGCAGGAAACCGGCGCGCATGCCGTTGTCCGCGGCGTTGAAGGCCGAAGCGGCCACCCGCACCCGGACCTGACCGGCGCCGGGGGTGGGCACGTCGACGTCCTCGTACCGCAGGACCTCGGGACCGCCGACCTCGTGGAACCGCACTGCCTTCATCGCTGAGCCTGCTTTCGTGAGGTGTTGAGGTGTGAGCGGGGATGGCGCGGACCCGGGGGGTGACCGTGGTTCCGGCGCCGTCGACGACAGTGGCAGCTTCCGCGGCGCTCAACCTGGGCCGGATTGGCCCACCTTGCCGACCGCAACCCGACTGCCTCGGGTCGAGCGGGCCGGCGAGGCATCACCTGGAGTCGCGGCGCAGCTCTGCCCGGCACCTGCCGCACCTGCGGCAGCGACCGCACCACCGGGTCATGGACCCCGTCGAGGATCCTGCCGATGGCCCTGGCTTGCGCGAGGGAGAGGGGCACACCTGCGCCGTGGAGCAGCACGAGTTGGGTACGGCCGTGCACCGGTCGCGGGAGAACGCAGACCCCGCGGCGGCGGCCCACCGCTGGTCGGGCGGCGCGCGCGAGCTGCGGCGCGAAGAGCTCGGCGATGTCGAGCCTGAGGTGGTCGAGGCCAGCCTGAACGACCGAGGCGGTCCGCAGGAGGTCCTGGGCGGCGCATACCTGGTCGTTTCTTCCCAGGAGTTCCATTCACTCGCCCCGCATCGGGCGAGCTGCCCGGTCGTCGGGCCAGGCGTGATCTGCTACGAGCAGTGCCGGTGCCGATCCATCGGTTCCCCGACGGCGCCGTGGGTAGCGCGACGGTGAGGCGATGGGCGCGACGGTTCTGTCGCGTCCGTGCGGGTCTGTTCGGGGGTTCAGTCGTGCTGGGTGATCTGCAGGGTGGCCGTCAGGGCCTGCAGCTGTGGTGGCGACAAGGCTGACAGGGGTGAGGCGGCTGTCACGGCGTCGACCATCCGGGCGTGGGCCCGACGTCCGGGCTCGGTCAGCTGCAGCAGGCGCCGGCGTCGGTCGCTGGGGTCCTGGACGCGCTGGGCCAGGCCCCGCCCTTCCAGGTCGGTGGCCAGCAGCGTCACGTTCGAGGGGTCGCAGGACAGGTGATGAGCCACCACGCTCATCGACACCGGCCCCACGGCGCCCAGCAGCCGTAGCAATCCTGCGGCGCTCTCGCTGACTCCCACGTCGTCCAGCGCGGCGGTGGCCGCGCGCCGGTGCAGCTCGGCGAGGTGGTGGACGGCCTCGATGCACCGCATCACCTCGTCCTGGTCAGCAGCTCCATCCTGGTCGGTCACACATCTCCCTTTGCTTGAATTGCTCAAGAGTTGGCTTATGCTTGAGGGACTCAAGCGTAAGGAGAGATCGTGGTCGCGTCCAGCGGTCGTGCCGTCGTTGCCCGCCGACGTGGAGGGCCTGAACGCCTCGTCCTCGCCGATCGTGAGTTCGCCGACCCGGCGCCGGGTGGTGTTCGCGTAGCCGTTCAGGCGGCAGGAGTGGCCTACGGCGACATCCTGCTGCGGGAGGGGCTGGTACCTCGGACCGAGTTCCCGGTCACGCCCGGGTACGACGCCGTGGGGATCATCGAGGCGGTCGGGGAGGGCGTCACCGAGCTGGTCCCTGGCCAGCGGGTCGTGGTGCGCACCGCCGGACACGGCGGGTACGCCACCCACGTCGAGGTTTCCCAGGACTTCGCCGTCGCCGTGCCGCTGGACCTGGACGCCGCGGCCCTGGTGGCGCTACCGCTGAACTACGTCTCCGCCTGGCAGATGCTCACCCGCGTCGCCCCGGCCGCGCCGGGCGGCACCGTGCTGGTGCACGGAGCCGCCGGCGGTGTCGGGGGAGCGTTGGCGGAACTGGCCCAGCTGCGCGGCCTGACCGTGATCGGTACCGCCTCCGCATCGCGACTCGAGGCCCTGACGGCGCGGGGAGTGAGGGCGGTGGACCGTGCCGGGGACTGGGTGCGCGCGGTGCGCGCCGCTGCTCCCGATGGGGTTGACACCGTCTTCGACGGAGTGGGAGGAGCCACCAGCCGCCGCTCCTTCACCCTGCTGGGCGCGGGTGGTCACCTCGTCGTCTACGGGATCACCGCCGGCCTGCGCCGCGGACGCCGCAGTCCGCTCGCTCTGGCCGGCACCGCCGCGGGAACGTTGCGACAGTCGGCCCTCGGCCTGTTCGGCAAGGGATTGGGCGTCGACGGCTACATGTCCGCCTCCTACGTGCCCGCGCACCCGGATCGCTTCCGCGAAGACCTCACCGAGCTCGCAGCCCTGCTGAATCGTCGAGCGATCTCGCCGCGCATCGCGGCACGCCTGCCCCTGGCCCAGGCGGCAGAAGCCCACCGCCTCCTGGCGGACGGCGCGAGCGGGAAGATCGTCCTTGACGTCGGGGACGCCGAGAGCCGGACCATCAGCACTCGCGACGGCGCTGTTGTCGACGGGCGCTGAGCGACAGTCGTGGAAGCGGGGGAGCGGATGTGAGGTGCAGCTCCGCCCTCGTCGCAGTTGACCGAGGATCTCGACGATCGCGGGACGGATCCACCCGTTCGTCCGGTACGAGAGTTCGAGGCCCGACCGAGCACCTGTTCATCGAGGGTTTCGCGGCCTCGATCGGTTCGGTGATGCCTGCGACGACACGCTGAGGCTTTGTCAGTAGCGGTTTTCTCGTCGGCTGAGGACGAGGGCCGTGGCAACGATCGCGGAGTGCGTCAGGGACAGAGGCTGATGTGGCGTAAGCCCCCCAGCGGGTTTTGAGGTGGCCGATGCCGTGTTCGGCAAAGGCGCGAGTGCAGTTCACGTAGGAGTTCCAGCCCTGTGTGCTCTGGTCGAGGATCTACCCACCCCTGGGGCGCCGGACCGGCACTCGGACGCCGGCGCCCGCGCCGGTGTGAGCCTTGTCGGCCAGGGTGGGCACGCCATCGCGGGCAGCGGGGTAGAGCGCCGGCCGGGCGTGCAGGCGAGCGGCGGTCAGGTCATGGGTGCAGCCGGGTTCAACCGGTGGAACCCCGCCCCCACGCTGCGCGCGGGAGGTACCCCCACGGCCGCCCATCGGCGTCGGTGACGACCCGGACGAGACCGCCGTGGTGGCGGTGCTTCCCGGAGCACCACCGATCTCCGGGACCGGTCCGGTCGTGGATCCGGTCGGTCTCGACGAGGGTTCCGTCGAGCAGCAGGTGCTCTGTTCCTCTGCTCACCGCCGCGGTGATGACCTCGGGGAGGTCGGGTGCTTGGGCGGCGGGCACTGGGGGCACCTCCCACGCAGTGGGGGACGAATGCTCCGTGCAGGTAGCGATGGGCGGTCTTGAGGCTGACGGTGTTGTCGCGGGCCACGTCGGTGACCGCGGCGCGTTGGCGCACGAACCGCAGCAGCAACACCGCCGGGGCGGTGCAGCTCAGCGATCGACGTCCTCGGCGGGTGCCGATGCCGGCGCGATGGGCGGACAGCAGGCGGGCGATGGCCTGGACGAGGTCGCGAGAGACGTCGAGGTGACTGCGGTAGGCGATCTCCGCTGGAGCATCACGCCGCGGTCTTGTCGGCGAAGTCTTGGATCAAGTTCCAGCCCAGGTCCCACTGCCCGAGGCCTGCCGACTCGTTGAGGTGCCCGCACGGCCCGAGGTCGACATGCTTCGCAGACCAACGACGTGCGAGCTGGGCAGCGACAGTCGGCGAGCAGTAGGGATCGTCGCTGCTGGAGACCACCAGAGCAGGCACCTTGGAGGGCGCCGCGGCCAGATCGGCGAAACCGGCGGCGACCGGAGGAAACGCCGGACCGTGGACGTCGGGGGGTGCGACCAAGACGATGCCTCGGCAGGTCAACCCCTGCCCGGCCAGGTGCGCCACCGGTAGGCACCCGAGGCTGTGCGCGACGATCAACACATCGGACCCCAGTCGCTGCACTGCCCGGTCGACCGCCTCCAGCCAGTCCCCGGCCTGCGGCTGGCTCCACGACGAAGGGGAGAAGCGGGTGCAGTCAGAGCCCTCCTGCTGCTCCCACAGGCTCTGCCAGTGGCCCGGTCCGGAGCCGTCGATGCCTGGCACGGTCAAGATCTTCACCTGGTCTCCTCAGGTGACGGATCGGGCCTTGGGCTCCCCCGTGGCGGCTTGACGCGTCCGCACGGTGGGGTGATCGTGCAGAATCATCGCCGCAGACTCAGCTCACCTCGCATCCGGAAGGTGAAGACGAATGACTTCAAAGATCAAGACCCTGGCAACCGGCAGGTCATTCGACGATCTCGATGTAGGCATCCTCGAAGCTCTGCAAGTCGATGCCCGGACCTCCTTCAGCGACCTCGCGCGGCGGCTGTCGCTGTCACAACCGGCGGTGTCCCAGCGCGTGCGCAAGCTCGAGGAGGCCGGCGTCATCCGCGGCTACCGAGCAGAGGTCGATCCTTCAGCGCTGGGCATCGGCATCCGTGCCACTGTCCGTCTGCGCACCACCCACGCCCACCTCAAAGCAGCGCTGCAGCGCTTCGGCGAGCTGCCAGACGTCCTGGCCATCTACCGCCTCACCGGCGAGGACTGCTTCTTGCTGCACGTCGCGGCCATCGACGCCCACCGACTGGAGGAGGTGGTTGACTCCATCGCCCGCTTCGGCCCCGTCACCACCGCCTTGGTGCTACGTCAGTACCCCACGAAACCGGTCGGCGCACAGCTGCTCACAGGCACTCGATGACCACCACGGCGGCGACGCAACCGCTGCTGCACGGGGAACTGCTACTGACGACGGCTCAGTGACCATCACAGGAGAAGTGTGCCGACCACTGCTTCGGAAGTCGTGAGACCTGGACCGACGACGTCTCCACGGACGAAGAGCCCCTAGCCGATATGTGGCTAGGGGCTCCAAGTCCACTGAGCGTGGGAGTCAGTCGCGATCTGCGGGGTGCAGTTTGAGCGACACCGAGTTGATGCAGTACCGCTGGTCCGTCGGCGTGGGGTAGCCCTCGCCCTCGAACACGTGACCCAGGTGCGAGCCGCAGGTGGCGCAACGGACCTCGACGCGGCGCATGCCCAGGGAGGTGTCCTCCAGCAGCTCGACGGCGTCGGAGTCCTTCGGGTCGAAGAAGGACGGCCACCCGCAGTGCGAGGCGAACTTCTCGGAGCTGGTGAACAGCTCGGCCCCGCACGCCCGGCAGGCGTAGACGCCCTCGGTCGTGGTGTCCTCGTACTCACCGGTGAAGGGCCGTTCGGTCCCCGCCTGGCGCAGGACGTGGTACTCGGCCGGGGCCAGCTGCGCGCGCCACTCCGCGTCGGTCTTGGTCACGGTGTAGGTCTTGCCGCTGGTCTGAGGGGTGTGCGCAGTCATGTCCTCCTCAACCCCGCCGGCCCGGGGCGTGTTCCTGACCCGGACGCCCGGCCCGCCGCTCAGCCCAGCCGCGTGGTGCCCGCGTACACGTGCAGGACCGGGACCCCGAACGCGTCGCGCGCCTTGGAGGCCCAGTCGGCGTGGAAGGTGTCCTCCACCGCGTGCGGGCGGGTCACCACGACCAGCTCGCGGGCGTCGGGCCCGGCGGCGAGGGCATCGCGCACCGCGGGCAGCGGGTCGTCGTCGGTGGTGCGGCCGGTCACCTGCAGCCCCTGCGCGCGCAGCGCCTCGACGGTGGCCCGCAGCGCCGTCTCGGCGTCCGCGCGGGCCTCGGCGGGGTCCGGGCGGCGCTGGCGCAGCTCCTCCACGGCCTCGCGCAGCTCACCGAGGGTCAGGCGGTCCAGCACGTCCGCCAGCAGGTTGCGGTGCGTGTCGGCCGGCACCAGCACGACGTGCCGGACGTCCTGCCCCTCGGCGCGCTCGGCTGCGTGCAGCTGCGCGACGTTGCGGGCGTCGACGTCCCCGAAGGCCTCCTCGGTCAGCACGACGACGGTCCAGGGCTGGGTCTCTCCGGTCGGCACGCTGGTGACCCTAACGGGGGCGCGTGCGCCCGGCAGCACGGTGTCGGGCAGGATCGGGCCGTGATCAGCGCCGCACCGTCCCGCCGGGTCGCCCCGGTGCTGCTGTTCGGCGCGGCCGGGCTGGCGCACCTGCTGCGGCCGGAGGGGTTCGACGCGATCGTGCCGCGCGCCCTGCCCGGCCCGGCCCGCGCGTGGACGACGTGGTCGGGGGTGGCCGAGCTGGCGCTGGCCGCCGGGTTCGCGGTGCCCCGCACGCGCCGGTGGGCCGGGCCGGTGGCCGCCGCCTTCCTCGTCGCGGTCTGGCCGGCGAACGCGCAGATGGCCCTGGACGCCTGGCGCGGTGGGTCCGGCCGCCGCCGCCTGGTCACCACCGCGCGGCTGCCGCTGCAGGTGCCGCTCATCCGCTTCGTCCTGCGCGCGGCCCGGTGAGGGCCCGCACCGCGGCCGCCGTCAGCGCCGCCGCCACCGTCACCGGGGTCGCCGCCGCCGCGACCGGCGTCGCGGTGTCCTTCGCGCGGGCCGTCGTCACCCCGCGCCGGCACCGGCCGGACGACCTGGAGGTCCTGCAGGTCGGCGCGCGCCGCGTCGTGCTGTCCGTGACCGCCGACACCGTCGTGCCCGGGCGGTACGGGGTGTGGACCGACGGCGGGCGGGGGCACTTCCGCGTCGGGGAGGTCCTGGAGCGGACCGGTGAGCGCGTCACCCGCGAACTGCTCGGCGTCGACCACGGCGTCCCCGCCCCCGGCGCGGGCCGCTGGAACCAGTACTACTACGCCGGGGACCCCACCTCGGCCCTCGGCCTGCAGCACGAGGAAGTGCTGGTGCCCAGCGAGGTCGGGGACCTGCCGTGCTGGTCCGTGCCCGCCCCCGACGGCGCGCCCGACGTCGCGGGCACCTGGGCGGTCCTGGTCCACGGCCGCGGCGCGACCCGCGAGGAGGCGCTGCGCGCCCTGCCCGTCCTGCACGGGCTCGGCCTGCCGTGCCTGGTCCCCAGCTACCGCAACGACGCCGACGCCGTCGAGGTCGAACCGGGGCTGTACGGCCTGGGGGACACCGAGTGGCACGACGTGGAGGCCGTCGCCCGGTACGCCCTGGAGCGCGGCGCGCGCCGGCTGCTGCTCGTCGGCTGGTCGATGGGCGGGGCGATCGTGCTGCAGCTCGTGGCCCGCTCCCCGCTGGCCGAGCACGTCGCCGCCCTCGTCCTGGACGGCCCCGTCGTCGACTGGTACGACGTCCTGGACCACCAGGCCCGCCAGCGCCGGGTCCCGGTCCGGTTGGGGCGCTACGGGTTGCAGCTGCTGGGACACCCCGTGGGCCGGCGCCTGGTCGGGCTGCGCGGGCCGGTGGACCTGCGGAGGATGGACTGGGTGAGCCGCGCGGACGAGCTCGCCCTGCCGGTGCTGCTGCTGCACTCCGACGCCGACGACTACGTCCCGTCGGGGCCGTCGCAGCGGCTGGCGCGGGCCCGGCCCGACCTGGTGACCTACGTCGCGAGCAGCACCGCCCGGCACACCAAGGAGTGGAACGTGGACCCGGCGGGCTGGGAGTCGGCGGTCGAGGGGTTCGTGAGGTCGAAGCTGGAGGTCGGTCGTTGAGCGTCGCGCGGGCTGTGTGGACCACCGGGCCGGGGCAGGCGGAACTGCGCGAGGAGTTCCTGCCCGTCATCGGGACCGCCGACGTGCAGGTGCGCACGGAGTTCTCCGCCGTCAGCCGCGGCACCGAGGCGCTCGTGCTGGCCGGTGGCGTCCCGCCCAGCCAGCACGACGCGATGCGCGCGCCGTTCCAGTCCGGGGAGTTCCCGTTCCCCGTCAAGTACGGGTACCTGTCCGTCGGGGTCGTCGAGCAGGCCGGGCCGCGGGTCCAGGACCTGGTGGGGCGCCGGGTGTTCTGCCTGCACCCGCACCAGGACCGGTACGTCGTGCCGGCCTCGGCGGTGCTGCCCGTGCCCGCCGCCGTCCCGGCCGGGCGCGCGGTCCTGGCCGGGATGCTGGAGACGGCCGTCAACGGCGTCTGGGACGCCGGCCTGGGGATCGGCGACCGGGTCAGCGTCGTCGGCGCCGGGGTCCTGGGGCTGCTGGTGGCGACGCTGGCGGCGCGGGTGCCGGGCACCGACGTGGAGGCCGTCGACGTGCGCACCGAACGCGCCGCGACCGCCGAGCGTCTCGGTTTCCGGCTCGTCGCCCCCGACGACGCCCGCCGCGAGCGCGACGTCGTCCTGCACACCAGCGGCACCGGCCCGGGCCTGACGACGGGGTTGCAGCTGCTGGGTCACGAGGGTCTGCTCACCGAGCTCAGCTGGTACGGCGACCGGACCGTGGAGGTCGGCCTGGGGGAGGGCTTCCACGCCCGCCGGCTCACGATCCGCGCCTCCCAGGTGGGCCGGGTCCCCCCGGCCCGCGCGCCGCGCTGGACGACCCGGCGGCGGCTGGCGATGGCGCTGGACCTGCTGGCCGACGAGACGTTCGACGCGCTGCTGGACGGCGTCACCCCGTTCGCCGAGGCCGCGCAGGTGCTGCCGCGCATCGCGTCCCCCGGCGGGGACGCCCTGTGCCACCGCTTCAGCTACTGAGGGCGGTCCTCACCCTCGTCGTGGGGGCCGTCGTCCCGGCCCGAGGACGCCACCGGTGCGCTGACCCGGGCGACCTGGGCGATCCAGGCGATCCCCAGCCGGGCCGGAGGGGTTCCCCAGCCCGGGCGCGCAGGCTGGTCCCGCGCCCGCGTCGTCGCGGGCGACCAGACCCCAGGAGGACGCGATGGTCAGGCAGCGCACCGGGCGGGGCCCGCTGACGGTGGACCTGCGGGGGGCGGGCACCGCGCAGCCGCGGCTGTACGTGCGGGACGGTTCCGGGCTCGTCCTGGTGCTGCCCGTGCCGGAGCGGGCGGTGCCCGCCGTCCGGGCCCACCTCGCCGGCCCCGACGATCGGCGGGACTGCGACCTGGAGCTGCTCGACGAGCGCGGGCAGGTCGCCTCCCGGTGGGGCAGCTTCCCCCGCGCCGGGCGGGCGGCCGCGCTGGCCGCCGTGCTGCTGGCCCGCGACCGGACGCTGGCCGCGGCGCGGGTGGTGACCGCCGTCCCGGGGCCGGCGGTCACGGGGTAGCGCCGCGGTCCCGGGCGCCGTCCCGCCCCTCCCCGTCTACTGCAGCAGCGGCGCCCCCGGCTGGGGCAGCGGGGGACCGGCCTCGGCGGGGCGGGGCCGGTCCTCGCGGTGCGCGCGCACGGCCAGCACCGCCACGTCGTCCTGGTTGCCGCCCCGCATCGAGGTCGTGAGCACCCGGTCCAGCCACCCGTCCAGCGGGGTCCGCGCGGGCGGCGGTGCGGTGTCGGCACGGGTCATGGCGTGCGCGAGCCGGGTCAGGCCCTCGTCGAGCTCCTCGTCGCGGCGCTCGACGA
This sequence comes from Kineococcus rugosus, assembly GCF_050871975.1. Classification (NCBI taxonomy): domain Bacteria; kingdom Bacillati; phylum Actinomycetota; class Actinomycetes; order Kineosporiales; family Kineosporiaceae; genus Kineococcus; species Kineococcus rugosus. The sequence continues at coordinate 29,414 of NZ_JBJLSJ010000023.1, forward strand.
GACCGTCGGTGTAGAGCAGGAGGGTGGAGTCCACGGGCAGGTCCAGGACGTGGTCGTGCCGGGCACCGGGCAGGCCCACGCCCAGCATGACCTCCGTGTCCCCGTCCCCGGTCAGCCGCTCGACCCGCCCCCCGCTCGTGCGGTCGGCGGGCAGCAGGAGCATCGGGGGCGGGTGCCCGGCGTTGGACCAGCGCAACCGCCGCCGGCCGCTGCCGGCCTGGTCCCGGTCCTGCTCGACGCGCGCGACCACCGCGGTGGCCAGCACGTCCAGGCCCAGGCGCGCGATGGCGTCGTCGGTGCGGGTCAGCAGCTGCGCCGGGCTCTGCCCGCCCTCGACGGCGTAGGCCCGCAGCAGGCCCCGCAGCTGCCCCATCGCCGCGGCGGCGTGGATGTCGTGCCCCACGACGTCGCCGATGATCAGGACGGTGGCGCCGTCGGCGTCGACGACGGCGTCGTACCAGTCACCGCCCACCTGGTCGCCGCTGCTGGCCGGCAGGTAGCGGCTGGTCAGCTGCAGGTGGTCGGGGCGGGGCAGCCGGGTCAGCATCGCCGCCTGCAGCGTCCGTGCGGCCTGGCGGCGGTCCTGCAGCTGCGCCCACTGCCGGTGCTGCACGTGCGCCACGACCGACGACAGGACGGCACCGGCGAGGACGACGAGGGCGCGGACGGCGCCGGTGCCCCAGGGCACCCCGTCGAGGACCACGAGCGCGGCGGCGACGAGGACCGAGACGACCCCCACGAGCGCGGTGCGGCGCCAGGAGCGGCTCAGCGCGGTCAGCGCCGGGGCGAGGGCGAAGGTGCCGGAGATGTTGGCCGCGCTGCGCTGCTCCAGGACCAGACCGCCGGCCACGTCCACCACGCACAGGACGGCGACCACGCCCAGGCCGAGGGCCACGGCGTTGGTCGCGGCGCGCCGGGACAGCCCGGGGACGGGGTGGGTGAGGTCCTGCGGGGTGATCGGTGGCACATGGTCATGGTGCACGCACACGCAGTGAGCAGGTGTCGCGACCCCGCCTCACGAGCCGGCGGCGCGGTCCCCGCCCGGCCCGTGGCGGCCGGCCCGGCGTCCCGCGCCCGGGCCCCGGCCACCACCGGTGCGCCAGGACCCGGGCGCGGCCCCCCGTCAGCCCTTCGGCACGAAGTCCAGCGTGTCCGGGTGGCCGCCGATGCGCCCGGCCTCGCCCTGGTCCAGGGCGGAGATCAGCGCGAGGTCCTCCTCGGACAGCTCGACGTCGAACAGGTCGAAGTTCTCCTCCACGCGCGAGCGCGTCACCGACTTCGGGAACACGATGTCGCCGCGCTCGACGTGCCAGCGCAGCACCACCTGCGCGGGGGACTTGCCGAGCCGGTTCGCCACCTCGGTGATCGTGGGGTCGTCCAGGACCTTGCCCTGGGCGATCGGCGACCACGCCTCGACCCCGATCTGGTGCTCGCCGCAGTAGGCGCGGACCGCCTCGTTGCCGAAGTACGGGTGGACCTCGATCTGGTTGACGACCGGGACGACCGTCGTCTCCTGGGCCAGCCGCTGCAGGTGCGGCACCTGGAAGTTCGACACGCCGATGGACCGCAGCCGGCCGTCGGCGCGCGCCTCCTCCAGCACCTTCCAGGTGGAGACGAAGTCGCCGCCGTACAGCGTGGGCAGCGGCCAGTGGATGAGGTACAGGTCGATCGGCCCGCCGAGCTTGTCGACCGAGGAGTCGATCGCGGCGCGCGCCGCGTCGGGCTCGTGGGCGGCGTTGCTCAGCTTGCTGGTGATCCAGACGTCCTCGCGCGGTACGCCGGAGTCCAGGACGCCCTGGAGCGTCTCGGCCTCGTTGCCGTACATCTGCGCGGTGTCGAGGTGGCGGTAGCCGACCTCCAGCGCGGTGCGGACGGCGGCGGCCGTCTCCTCCGGCGGGATCTGGAAGACCCCGAACCCGAGCTGGGGGATCTCACGGCCGTCGTTGAGCAGGATGGTGGGAACGGTCACGACGCCGATCCTGGTACGGGCGGGTCGGGCGCGCACGCGGGGAGTTCCGGGAGTACGTTCTGGGACGTGGGCCTGAAGACGTTCCTCGAGGGGTGGCCGGTCTACCGGCAGCTGACGGGCGACGACCCGCTGGGTCGCGGCGCGGCGACCCAGTCCGCGCGCTCGAGGTCGCTGACGCCCCGGACCGCCACCGCCGACCGCGTGGCGAGGTCCGTCTGCCCGTACTGCGCCGTCGGCTGCGGCCAGCGCGTGTACGTCAAGGACGAGAAGGTCGTGCAGATCGAGGGCGACCCCGATTCCCCGCACTCCCGCGGCCGGCTGTGCCCCAAGGGGTCGGCCAGCGAGCAGCTCGTCAACGGCGACTCGCGCGCCACGAGGATCCGCTACCGCGCCCCGTACACGACCGAGTGGACCGACCTCGACCTCGACACCGCGATGGACATGATCACCGACCGGGTGATCGACGCCCGCCGCCGCGGCTGGCAGGACCGCGACGAGCAGGGCCGCCGCCTCAACCGGACGATGGGGATCGCCAGCCTCGGCGGCGCCACGCTGGACAACGAGGAGAACTACCTCATCAAGAAGCTGTTCACGGCCATGGGCGCGATCCAGGTCGAGAACCAGGCCCGCATATGACACTCCGCCACGGTGCCCGGTCTGGGTGCCTCGTTCGGTCGCGGTGGAGCCACCGGTGACCTGCAGGACCTGAGCAACGCCGACGTCATCGTCATCCAGGGCTCGAACATGGCCGAGTGCCACCCGGTCGGGTTCCAGTGGGTGATGGAGGCCAAGGCGCGCGGCGCGAAGGTCTTCCACGTCGACCCCCGCTTCACCCGCACCAGCGCGCTCGCGGACACCTACGTCCCGATCCGCACCGGGACGGACATCGTCCTGCTCGGGGCGATCATCAACCGCGTCCTGACCCAGGAGCGGGACTTCCGCGAGTACGTGGTGGCGTACACGAACGCCTCGCACCTGGTCAGCGAGGACTTCCAGGACACCGAGGAGCTCGACGGCCTGTTCTCCGGGTTCGACCACGAGACCCGCTCCTACGACACCGCGTCCTGGCAGTACGCCGGCAGCGAGGGTCAGGGCGACGAGGAGGAGGAGACCGCCGAGTCCACCGACAGCGAGTCCGGGCACTCCCTGGGCGCCGGTGGCGCGGCCGTCGACCACGAGCGCATCCAGCGCGACGAGACGCTGCAGGACCCGCGGTGCGTCTACCAGGTCCTCAAGCGCCACTTCGCCCGGTACACCCCGGAGATGGTCGCCGACGTCTGCGGGATCCCGGTCGACGTCTTCGACGAGCTGGCCGAGGCGTGGATCTCGAACTCGGGCCGGGAGAAGACCGGCGCGCTGGTCTACAGCGTGGGCTGGACCCAGCGCGGCACCGGGGTGCAGTACATCCGCGCCGGCGCGATCCTGCAGCTGCTGCTGGGGAACATGGGCCGCCCGGGCGGCGGGGTCATGGCCCTGCGCGGGCACGCCTCGATCCAGGGGTCGACCGACATCCCGACGCTGTACAACCTGCTGCCGGGGTACCTGCAGATGCCGCACGCCGAACGGCACCCGGACCTCGCCGGCTACATCGACGCCATCCGGGGTGCGGCCCAGAAGGGTTTCTGGGCCAACGCCGACGCGTACACCGTCAGCCTGCTCAAGGCCTACTTCGGCGACGAGGCCACGGCCGAGAACGACTACCTCTTCGACGAGCTGCCGAAGATCAGCGGTGACCACGGCACCTACAGCCAGGTCATGGACATGATCGAGGGCGGGAAGATCTTCGGGTACTTCCTGCTGGGGCAGAACCCCGCCGTGGGGTCGGCCAACGGCCGCGCGCAGCGCCTGGGCATGGCGAACCTCGACTGGCTCGTGGTGCGCGACCTCGTCATGATCGAGAGCGCGACGTTCTGGAAGGACGCGCCCGAGGTCGAGACCGGGGAGATCGTCCCCGAGCAGTGCCGCACCGAGGTGTTCTTCCTGCCCGCCGCCTCCCACGTGGAGAAGGAGGGCACCTTCACCCAGACCCAGCGGCTGCTGCAGTGGCGGGAGAAGGCGGTGAACCCGCCGGGCGACGCGACCAGCGAGCTGTGGTTCTTCTACCACCTGGGCCGGCGGATGCGGGAGAAGCTCGCGGGCTCCACCGACCCCCGCGACCAGCTGCTGCTCAAGCTGGCCTGGGACTACCCGGTGCACGGCGAGGAGCAGGAACCCAGCTCCGAGGACGTGCTCAAGGAGATCAACGGGTACGGCCCCGACGGGCTGCTGCCGGGCTACACCGCGCTGAAGGCCGACGGGTCGACCTCCAGCGGGTGCTGGATCTACTCCGGGGTGTACGCCGACGACGTCAACCAGGCGGCGCGGCGCAAGCCCGGCCGCGAGCAGTCCCTGCACGCCCCCGAGTGGGGCTGGGCGTGGCCGATGAACCGGCGCATGCTGTACAACCGCGCCTCGGCCGACCCCGAGGGGAAGCCCTGGAGCGAGCGCAAGGCGCTGGTGTGGTGGGACGAGGACGCGCAGCGGTGGGTCGGGGACGACACCGCCGACTTCGAGGCCACCAAACCGCCGTCGTACCGCCCTCCGGAGGGGGCCACCGGGGTGGAGGCCATCGCCGGGGACGACCCGTTCATCATGCAGAGCGACGGCAAGGGGTGGCTGTACGCGCCCAAGGGCGTCGTCGACGGGCCGCTGCCGGCGCACTACGAACCGGCGGAGTCGCCGTTCCGCAACGCGGTCTACACCCAGCAGGCCAACCCGGCGCGGGAGATTTACACCAACCACCTCAACGAGGTGCACCCCTCGCCGCCGGAGCTGGGCAGCCAGGTGTTCCCGTTCGTGTGGCTCACCTCCCGGCTCACCGAGCACCACACGGCCGGCGGCATGAGCCGCTTCCTGCCGTACCTGGCCGAGCTGCAGCCCGCGCTGTTCATGGAGGTCTCCCCGGAACTGGCGCGGCTGCGGGGGCTGGAGCACCTGGGCTGGGCGCACGTCGTGACGGCGCGCGCCGTGGTGGAGGCGCGGGTCCTGGTGACCGACCGGCTCACGCCGCTGAAGGTCCAGGACCAGCTGGTCCACCAGATCTGGCTGCCGTACCACTGGGGTCAGGGCGGTCTGACCACGGGGGACGTCGTGAACGACCTCATGCACCTCACGCTGGACCCGAACGTGCACATCCAGGAGTTCAAGGCCGGGACGTGCGACGTGCTCCCGGGCCGACGGCCGAGAGGGGGAGCGGTGCTGGAGCTGATCGACGAGTACCGGGTCCGGGGCGGGGTCACGATGACCTCGGGGTCCGTGGCCGTCACCGCCGACCTCATCGCCCGCGGCGGGCGCGGGGTGGCCGACCTCGCCGAGGGCGGCGCGACGGAAGTGGGTGCCGGGCACGACACGGACCTGCTCGAGAAGGTCGTCGGGGTGCGCCACGACACGCGGTCCCGCCCGGGCGACCCGCAGCAGAACGGTGTCGACCCGGTGGTGCTCGACGCGCACCCCGCAGAGGGTCTGGACGAGGGAGGGGACCGCTAGTGGTCTCGCTGGACGACCTGTCGAGCAGCCTGTACGGCCGCCTCGACGACCCCGCGCGTGACGCCGGGTACGCCGACCCGCCCCCGCGCAAGGGGTTCTTCACCGACACCTCGGTGTGCATCGGCTGCAAGGCCTGCGAGGTGGCCTGCAAGGAGTGGAACGCGGTGCCCGAGGACGGCATCGACCTGCTGGGGATGTCGTACGACAACACCGGTGGGCTCGGCGCGGACTCCTGGCGGGCGGTGGCGTTCATCGAGCAGTCCCGCCCCGTCGGGAACCAGACCTCGCCGTTCGCCGGCACGGCGACCGGACCCTCCTCCGAGCAGCTGCAGCAGGACGCCGTGGCGGCCGGGTTCGACGCCTTCGCCGAGGCCGAGCGCCTGGGCACCGGCGTCGCCGGGGGTCACCCGCTGGCCGAGCGGGCGCACGAGAACCGCTCCGGGGGCGGGTGCGGCTCCGGGTGCGGCAGCGCCCCGGCCCCCGCGAGCGCCCCGGCGCCGTCGGAGGGGGCCGGCGGCCAGTTCCTCGGGATGCCCGGGATGCTGGCGCCCGCACCGGTGCCCGACCGCGACGGCCGCTCCGACGTCCGCTGGCTGATGATGTCCAACGTCTGCAAGCACTGCACGCACGCGGCCTGCCTCGACGTGTGCCCCACGGGCGCGCTGTTCCGCACCGAGTTCGGCACCGTCGTCGTGCAGCAGGACGTCTGCAACGGCTGCGGCTACTGCGTCTCGGCCTGCCCGTACGGGGTCATCGACAAGCGCGAGGGCGACGGCCGGGCCTGGAAGTGCACGCTGTGCTACGACCGGCTCGGCAACGACGAGACCCCCGCGTGCGCGAAGGCGTGCCCGACGGAGTCCATCCAGTTCGGCGACCTCGACGAGCTGCGCGAACGGGCCGAGCGCCGCCGCCAGCAGCTGCACGACGTGGGCGTCACCGAGGCCCGGCTGTACGGGGAGGACCCCGAGGACGGCGTCGGCGGCGACGGCGCGTTCTTCCTGCTGCTCGACGAGCCCGAGGTCTACGGCCTGCCGCCGGACCCGGTCGTCACGACCCGGGACCTGCCCTCGATGTACAAGCACATGGTCGCCGCCGCCGGGTTCATGGTCCTGGGCGTGGTGGCCGCCGCGGTGGGCAAGCGATGACGCCGAAACCGTCGCAGCAGACCCCGCACCAGCCCGGGCAGCCGGGGTCCGAGCACGTCCCGGGCACCGACCCGATCGGCGGGCAGGCCGCCCGCATGTTCGACGCGGGGATGGGCCGGCGGGGGCGCGGCGGGAAGAAGCGCCGCGGCGACGTGAACGCCGTCGTCCCCGAGGCGGAGTTCCGCTCGTACTACGGCCGGGCCGTCCTCAAACCCCCGGTCTGGACGCACGAGATCGCTTACTACCTGTTCGCCGGCGGCCTCGCCGCCGGGTGCTCGATGCTCGCGGCGGTCGCCGACGTGCGCGGGGACGCCGGGGCGCGCCGGGCGCTGCGGGTCACGTCGCTGGGCGCGGTGGGGGCCAGCGCGTACTTCCTCATCGCCGACCTCGGCCGGCCCGAGCGGTTCTACAACATGCTGCGGGTCGCGAAGGTGACCTCGCCCATGTCGGTCGGCACGTACATCCTGTCGGTGTTCGGGCCGCTGTCGGGGGTGGCGGCCGTCGCCGAGCTGGGCGCGCTGCTGCCCCGGCGGGGCGTGTGGGGGCTGGTGCGCCGGGTGGCCCGGCCCGCCGGTTCGGCGGCCGGGGTGGGTGCCGCGCTCACCGGGCCGCTGCTGGCCACCTACACCGCCGTCCTGTTCGCCGACACCGCCGTGCCGAGCTGGCACGAGCCGTACCGGGAACTGCCCTTCGTGTTCGGTGGCAGCGCCCTGGCCGCCGGGTCCGGGGCGGCCCTGCTGCTGGCCCCGACCGCGCAGACCGGGCCCGCCTCGCGGCTGGCCGCCATCGGTGCCACGGTGGAACTGGCTGCCGCGCACCGGATGGAGACCGCGCACGGGCTCGTCAGCGAACCGTTCCACCTCGGGCGGCCCGGGACGTTCCTCAAGGCCGCCCGCGCGCTCACCGCCGCCGGCGCCGTCGGCGCGGTGCTCGGGCGCCGGTCCCGGGTCGTGTCCGCGGTCGCGGGCGCGAGCCTGCTGGCCGGTTCCTTCCTGACCCGCATGGCCGTGTTCGAGGCGGGTGTCGCCTCGACGAAGGACCCCAAGTACGTCGTCGTTCCCCAGCGGGAACGGCGGGAGGCCCGCCAGCGCGCCTCCTGACCCCGAGGACCGAGGAGCCCCGCATGGCGTACAAGACGCCCGACCAGATCGCCGTCGCGGCGGTCGCCAGCGGCACGAAGAAGGCGCACCTGCCGGTCCCGAAGCTGCTCGTGGGCGGTTTCCTCGCCGGCGCCTACATCGCGTTCGCCGGCCTGCTCGCCGTCGACGTCACCGCGGGCCTGGACCCCGCGATCTGGGGCGGGGTCACGACCCTGCTGACCGGGGCCGTGTTCAGCATGGGCCTGGTGCTGGTCATCGTCGCCGGCTCCGAACTGCTGACGGGCAACATGGCGCTGGTGCCGATCGCGCTGCTCAGCCGGGAGGTGGGGTTCGGGCTGCTGGTGCGCAACTGGGCGTTCGTCCTGGTCGGGAACCTGCTCGGGGCGCTGTTCGTGGCCTACGTCCTCGCCGTCCAGACCGGCGTGATCGGGCCGGAGGGGTCGGCGTCGTTCACCCGGCTCGCGTCGATCGCCACCACCAAGGCCGTCACCGAGGACGACCTGACGATCTTCCTGCGGGCCGTCGGCTGCAACTGGCTGGTGTGCCTGGGGGTCTGGATGGCGCTGGCCGCCGAGGACGTCGGCGGCAAGGTCCTGGCCATCTTCTTCCCCATCACCGCCTTCGTCGCCCTCGGCTTCGACCACGTCGTGGCGAACATGTTCTTCCTGCCCGCCGCCCACTGGGCCGGGGTGCCGGGCATCGGCTGGGGCGACATCGTCGGCAACTGGGTGTTCGCGTTCCTGGGCAACGCGGTGGGCGGCGGGCTGTTCGTCGCCGTCGCCTACTGGTTCCTCTACCTGCGCGACCGCCCCGCGGACTGAGCGCGCCGGCCCCCGGGGGGTCGCGGTGACCGGCCGCGTGCGGTGGGCTGCGCCGACCGGAGGAGCCGGCGCAGCCCACCGCACCGCGTCAGCGGTCCGTCAGCGCAGTTCCGCCACGACGACCTCGGTCGCCCTCGCCAGCAGGGCGTTGTCCGACTCCGCGTCGACGTCGGCGCGGTCGGTCAGGACGGCCACGACCCAGGGCGCGCGCCCCTCACCGGGCCAGATGACGCCGATGTCGTTCTGGTTGCCGTACACGCCCGCGTGCCCGGTCTTGTCGCCCACCTGCCAGCCCTGCGGGACGCCGGCCCGGATCTGCTCGCCGCCGGTGGTGTTGGCCCGCAGCCACTGCACGAACTGCTCACGGTCGCCCGGTTCCAGCGCGTCACCGACGGCGTAGGCCCGCAGCGAGGTCGCCATGGCCCTCGGCGTGCTGGTGTCCTCCGGGTCACCCGGTGCGATGTCGTTGACCTCCGGTTCGACGTTCTGCACCTCGGTGGTCCCGTCACCGAGAGCCCGCAGGTCCGCCTCGAACCCGGCGGGACCTCCCAGGCGTTCCAGCACCACGTTGGCGGCGGTGTTGTCGCTGACGGTGACGGAGGCCCCGGCGACCTCGCGCAGCGGCAGCCCGGAGCCGGTGTGCTGCTCGGTGACGGGGGAGTGGGCGACCAGCTCGCCGGCCGTCCAGGTCACCACCTCGTCCAGTTCGGCGTCGGTGGTCTCGGCGAGCAGCGCGCCGGCGGCGAGCGCCTTGTAGGTGGAGGCGAAACCGAACCGCTCGTCGGCGCGGTGGGTGACGGTCTTCCCCGACCCGGTGTCGACGGCGAACAGTCCCAGCCGTGCGTCGAACTCCCGCTCCAGCTCCTCGAACCGCAGGCCGGCGGTTCGGGCGTCCCCGTCGGAGGGTCCGGGAGCCGCGGTGGCTGCGGGAGCGGGGGAGGTGGCGGGGGAGCTGACGCTCGCGGCGGTGCCGGAGCCGCAGCCGGCGAGGAGGATCGAGGCGGCGCAGGTCAGGAGTCGTTTCACGGGGACAGCCTGCTGCGCCCCCACGATGCCGGCGAAGACGGCGATGACGAGTTCCATGCCGTTTCGTCATCGTCCGGGCAGTCACCGGTCCGCGGTGATCACCTGCGCAGGTGGTCGCGCAGCGTGCGCGCCACGTGGGCCATCGCGGCTTCGGCGCGCGGCTGGGCCGCGGCGGAGACGCTGGACTCGGTCAGCGCGGTGACGGCGAAGGTGGACCCGTCGGCGTGCTCGACGACGCCGGCTTCGTGACGCAGGTTCAGCAGGGTGCCGGTCTTGGAGGACCAGCGCGAGGAGTCGGTGTGGAAGTCCGGGGCCAGGCGCTGCCGGAAGACGTTGGCGCCCAGCAGTTCACGCAGACGCTCGCCGGTCCGCACGTCGACGCTGCGGGGCCGCCACAACTCCTGCAGCACCTCGGTCACCGCGCGTGCCGTGCCCACGTTGGCGCGGCTGACGTCCAGGTGGGGCAGGGCGTGCCCGTGACCGGGGGTGGCTGCTCCGATGGCCAGGGAGTGCGCCAGGTGCGCCTGCCCAGGACCGAGGGACTCCACCGGGGTCTCCGCGAGGTCGCGCAGGTGGTGGCGCACCGACAGGCCGCGCAGACCCAGGCGTTCCAGCTCGGCAAGCACGGCGGGCCGAGGGGTCAGGGTGAACAGCGCGTCGGCGGCGCTGTTGTCGCTGAGGGAGACGCTGAGGTAGAGCAGGTCGTCGATCGCGATGGAGGCCGGGTGGCGGAAACGGCTCGTACCGGTGGGGCCGGGGGTGGTGATGCGGCCCGGTTCTACGTGCACCGCGGCCGAGGCGAGCAGTTCACCGCGGTGGACGCGTTCCAGGGTGGCGATGGCCAGCGGCACCTTCACCAGCGAGGCCAGCGGGAAGGCGGCGTCCGGCTCCAGGCCGATCTCCTCGCCGCTGTCCAGGTCGCGCACCAGGAAGGAGCCGCGCAGCCCCGCCTCCTCCAGGGTCCGCCGGGCCCGGTCGAGCACCGCGGCGCTGCTCACCGGTCTCCTCCCCCGTCCCCGGTCGCGGGTGAGCCGCTGGCGCGCGGTGCCCCCGCTCCCGAGGCCCGCGAACCCGCTGCGCGGTCAGCCCGCGGCGCAGCGGTCTCACCTCCCACCGCCCCCAGGCACGCGGCGATGCCGCTGCCCAGCAGGGCCGCGACGCGGGAGACGTCCTCGTGGTCGCCCCCGCTCAGCCGGTACCCCCGGTGCAGACCACCGCCACCCAGACGAGCCCAGGGCAGGTGCAGTTCGCGAGCCTGCTGGGCCGAGCACAGCAGGAGGTCCCGGGAGGTCAGCACCTGCGCGGCAGCGGTGACCACGGAGTCCGCGACGGCGACCTGCGCCGGTTGCAGTCCCACCGCGTTGCCGAGGGCGATCACGCGGTCCCGCACGTGCGGTACGTCGTCCTCGGGCTGCAACCACACCCTGCGCACCGGCTCGTCCTCCTCCCAGCGCCCCGCGCGCAACGTGTCCAGGTGCAGCACGTCGGAGGGTGCGGGTCCGCCGGAGGCCACGCCCAGCGGAACCCGCCACGTCGCCCCGTCCGCCGGCACCGCCACGACCGCGACGCGCACGTCACGGGTCAGGACCAGCTGCGCGCGCTCGTCCGGTTCCCGGTGGTGCAGCTGCAACGTCAGGTCCAGCTCACGGGCCTCGGCGACCAGGCGCACCAGCGTTTCCTGCGCGCACGTCCGCGGCAGGGCCAGGCCCAGCGGGCGGGTGCGCGCGGAGCCGGCCTGCCGCAGCAGGGCGTCGGCGACCTCGACCAGGCGCCGCGCCCCGGGCAGGACGTCGCGCCCGAACGTCGTGGGCACCACCGCCCGGGTGGACCGATCGAGCAGCCGCGCCCCGAGGAGGTCCTCCAGGGCCGCGATGCGGCGGCTGGCCACGGGTTGGGGCACACCCGCCTCAGCTGCCCCCAGCGTGAAACTGCCCCGCGCGCTGACGGCGACCAGGGCCCGGCACGCGGCCACGAGATCCACAGCCGGGGACTGTACCCAGGCCCGCGCCCCCGTCGTGGACCACCCGCCGGCGAGGCCGCCTCCCCCGAGGCGTGGGGGAGGCGGTGTCGCTCACGGGTCTTCCCGCCGGGCCGTGGCCAGAGGTCGCGGACCGTATCGAGGTGGCGCAGTGGTCCGCTGCGGCCGCGGCCGACGAGGGCGCCGGACCCGCGGCCCAGCCGGCACCCGCCCGTGCGGGGCAGCGCCCCCTCACCGGCTGCGCGACGGTTCCACCGGTGGTGGGGACGTCCCCTCCCCTGGGCGGGCAGCGACGCCCCCTCCGCGGGCGCGCCCGTCGCCGGCCGCGTGGTCGAGGTGCCCCCTCGCGCGCACCGGGACGTCCGCCGCCCGCATCACCGCCTGGGTGGCCTCGTCGTGGACGGCGCGGCGGTCCATCAACGGGCCCAGGACGCGGAACACCGGACCCAGGGCCACCCACGTGCGCGGCAGGACGATGCGCGGCGCTCGCCGCTCGATGCCCGCGGCGATGCCCGTCCCCGCCGTGTCGGGGTCCAGCCGGCGGGCGACCCAGGAGGGGTGCGTGGCCAGCAGCCGCCGGGCGACGGGATCGCCGAACGTGGCGCGTTCCATGGCGGTCTCGACGAAACCCAGGTAGACCAGGCTCACGTCGACGCGGTGCTGGGCCAGTTCGACCCGCAGCACCCGCCCGTACTGCTCCAGCGCTGCCTTGGCCACCGCGTACGGCGCGACGAGCACGCCGTTGACGAAGGCGTAGGTGGACGAGTTGATGACGATCTGCCCGCGGACGGCGATGACGTGTTCCAGAGCGGCCTGCACGGTGACGTGCACACCGCGCAGGTCGACGTCGAGGACGCGGTCGAAGACGGAGTCGTCCATCGCCCGCACCGTCGCCGGGAGGGGCGCGATGCCCGCGTTGGCGAAGACGACGTCGATCCGCCCGAACTCGGCCACGACGTGAGCCACCGCCGCGTCCACGCTCGAACGTTCGGTGACGTCCGCGACCACGGCGAGGGCTCGTGGCCCCAGTTCGGCCGCGCGCGCCTGCACGGTGGCGCCGTCGGAGTCCAGCAGGGCCAGCCTGGCGCCCCGTGCGTGCAGGGCCCGGGCCGTGGCCAGGCCGATGCCGCGCGCGGCGCCGGTGACGAGGACGACCCCGTCGTGCAGCGGGCGACGAGGTGTCCCGCGCAGGAGGGCGGGTAGACGGGTTTCCACGAGGTTTCCTCCGGAGGTTTCGGGTGGGACGGGTGGGAGGAGGTGCGGGTCCTGCACGGACCCCGTCCGCGTGCCCGGGCAGACGGGTCGTGCCTCCGCGTCGAGGGCGTCCACGCGTCGGCGTCCCGGGGCGAGGTTCCAGGGCCGGGCCCGACCGGTGCGGTCCCCTCCACCGCACCGGTCAGAACCCCCCCCGGGCCCTGCAGGCGCTGAGCCGCCTGGTCGGCGTCCCGTTCGCCGGCCGGCGCTGCTGCACGTCCGCTGCTGCGGGTCAGCCGATGAGCTCGACGTCCTCCACGACGGCGGAGCCGCCGTGGACGCCGATGCCCAGGTGCAGGTCCACCCCGTGCGGAACGCCCGGACCGGCGGTGGCCGGGACGTGGAAGACGCACTCCACCCCGGCGCTGGTGGCCGCGGTCGGCTCCACCGGGCGCGAGCAGCCGTCGAACGTCGTCGGCGCGTACGGGGTGGCCCGCAGTTCCCCGGCCGCGGCGTCGACGGCGTAGGTAGCCATCACCTCCTCGTCGCGCTGCTCCCAGCCGCGGACCAGGCAGCCGGCGGCCTGCTCGGGAGTCGCGCCGTTGAACGGGGCCGGGCACCCGGCGACGGCCGAATCACCGATCACGGTGACACCGCCCTGCGCGGTCCACTGCATCGAACCGCCCTGGAAGTCGCTGCGCCTCCCGCCGGGGATGTCGTACTCGTCGCTGACGGGGAACCCGAACGCACCCGCCTCCCAGCCGTGGGAGGCCCACGCGGCGCGGATCGCGCCGTGCACCTCGTGCGCGCCGGTGGTCGCGGACCAGTAGATCGAACCGCCCTGGAAGTGGACGTGGGCCCCGCGCTGGTCGGGCGTCCTGGTCTCGGCGGTCACCGGCTGACCCAGGGGACCGCCCGCCCCGCCCAGCGCCTCGTGGTGCGCGCCGATCTGCCCGCCGACGCGCGGGGCGGCGGCCTGGGCCGGTGCGCTCAGGACGAGGCTGGTGACGGTCGCCACAGCGGCCAGGGTGGTGCTCATCGAGCGGATCTCCTGCACGGGTGCTCCTGAGGTGTCGGTAGCGGTGGTCTGCGGCCGGGGTGGAGGGGAGGGGGAACCGCGGCGAGCGGCTCCCGGGGTGGTGGGGTCGCGCAGCGGTCATCCCGCGCGCAGTTCCGCGGGGTCCACGCTGGCCCGGAGCAACGGCAGGGACGCCGCGGTCGCCCCGGCCACGGCGGCGACGGCGCCCAGGGCGATCAGCGCGAGCGGGAGCCACGGCACGGGGACGGGCACCACGGTGACGCTCGACACCGTCTGCGTCACCGCGTCGAAGTTCGCCAGCCGGACGTGGGTGGTCATCACCCCGCGGGCCGCGAGGATCCCCGCGCTCGTGGCGAGGAGGATCGTCGGCACCAGCGGCAGCACGTTCTCGAGGAACACGGCTCGCCGCACCACCGGCAGCGGAACACCCACCGCGCCCATCCCCGCGATGACCTGCCGGCGCGAGACGATGTTCTCGACCGTCCCCACCAGGAGACCGGCGACGGCGACCGCTGCGCCCACGCCCGCGGCGAGCGTGAGCAGCGAGAGGATGCTCTCGTGGGTGTTCGCGCTGATGTTGCTGCCCGGGCCGCCGTCGACGGAGTACCGCGATCGCGCGCCCTGCAGGAAAGCGGCGATCAGCACCAGGACGAGCAGTGCGGAGTTGGCCCTGCTGCTGTGCTCGGAGGCGGCCAGCAGCCGCCGGCCGGCGAGCAGCCGGCTGGGACGGCCCGAACGCAGCAGCCAGCCTCCCAGAGCGGCGGAGAGGGCGGTCGTGCCCAGGAGCAGCCCGGCGAGGACGAGGACGAGCAGCACGATGAACAGGGCCCCGATCGCCAGGGCGACCCTCACCGACTCGTGGACGTCCACACCGGTCAGTTCCAGGGCCGTGGTCAGCAGCAGCGTTCCGCCGAGGCCGACCGCGAACAGCACGACGGGGAGCCTGCGCGAGGGGCGCGGCCGCTCGCGCCGCGTGACGCCGAAAGGGGTGATGGACACCCGGCGCAGGGCCAGGAGGGTGAGCAGCGCGGAGAACAGCGGTACCAGGAGCACCGCGATCGGGATCGCCCACCAGTTCGGCCACACGTCGGTCGGCAGCCGTCGCGCGGGCCCGGTGAAGGTGTCGGTGACGAAGCCGGTGGACCCGTTGTCGTAGGTGATCCGGCGTTCCAGCGCGTACGTGGTGATGACCGTCTCGTCGAGGACGACGCGCGCGGCGGCGAAGACGGCGAAGGCCAGCGCGACACCGGCTGCGGCCGCCACCGCGGTCTCGCTCGCGGCGATGCGCCGCACGTCGCGCGGGGTGGCGCCGGTCATGCGCAGCGCCGCCAGCCGACGGTCACGGGCGGCCGCGCCCACGCGCGCGCACTGCCCGGCGAAGACGAGCAGGGGCAGGCACAGGAACAACGACGTCGCGACGACCCCCTGGCGCAGACCGGGCTCGTTCAGGGACTCGCTGGTGTACGGCCCGTCGCCGGTGTCGATCGCGACCACCGTCGCCGCGGCCAGGACGGCGAGGGTTCCCGCGGCCGCGGCCGCGGCCGTCAGCCCGGTGCGGGCCCGGTCGGCCCTGCCCCCGGCACCCGCGAGCCGCAGCGCACCCCTCCAGGAGAGCCCGGCGTCGGTTCGCGGCGGCCGGGGCGTCGCGGCCCGGGTGCGGCGGGGGCTCACGCGGGGCTCCCGGGCGCGACGGGACCCTCGGCGGTGACGCTCGGCCCGCCCGCCCCTCGAGCGCGGGGTGGGCCGACGACGAGGCCGTCACGGACGACGACCTCCCGGTCGGCGTGGGCGGCCACGCGGGCGTCGTGGGTGACCAGCAGGACGGTGGTGCCCCGAGCGCGCGCGGCGAGCGTCACCTGCGCCATCAGCTCCTCGCCGGCCAGGCTGTCGAGGGCCCCGGTGGGCTCGTCCGCCATCAGGACCGCCGGTTCGGTGACCAGGGCCCGGGCGGCGGCCACCCGCTGGGCCTGACCTCCCGACACCTGCGTCGGCCGCCGGTCGGCGAGGTCGCCCACGGCGAACCGGTCCAGCCACGTCCTGGCCCGCTGCGCGGCGGACGCCCGGCTCTCACCCCTCAGCAGCAGGGGCAGGGCGACGTTCTGCAGGGCGGTCAGCTCCGCGACCAGGTGCCCGAACTGCATGAGGACGCCGATCTCGTTGCGCCGCAGCTTGCTGCGTTCCTCCTCGCCGATGGCGTCGAGCTGGTGGCCGGCGACGGTGATCGAACCGCGGTCGGCTCGGACGATCCCGGCCAGGCAGTGCAGCAGGGTGGACTTGCCCGATCCCGACGGGCCGGTGATGGCCACGATCTCCCCCGGGCGGGCGAGGAGGTCCACACCGCGCAGGGCGGGGTGGTTCCCGAACGACTTCTGCACGCCGGTGGCGTGGACGACAGCGGTCACGTCGTGCTGCTCCTCGGTGCGGGCGCTGGCGCGCGGACGGTGGTCGGCCACGGGCGGGGCGTGTCGGGCGACACGACCGGACCCGCGCGACGGGGTGGAGGGGGGACGGGACGCCCCGGCGCCGGGCGCTCGCAGGCGCGGGCGTCCGGGGGAGTGCGAGGGGGTGCGGGCCTGGCGGCGGTTCGCGACCCCTCACCGGCTGGTGTCCGGGGTCTCGCCGCGCGGGTCGCCCCTGCGGTTCGAGGGGGTGCCCCCGCGGGGTGCGCGGGCGACGGCCGCCCGCTCACTATGCACTGAGTTGCTAGTTGCCGTCAACCCGCAGTGGATGTCGAGGGAACGCAGACGTCCCGGCGCTCGCCCGGCACCCTCGCAGGGGCAGGGCGTCACGACCGGGACGAGACGTGCTGGGGCGTGAGGAGAACGGCTCACCGACGTGTTCGCGGTGGGGGGCGACGGGTGTTCCCCTCACCGGCGCGTTCCCCGGTTCACCGACCGGTGGACGGGAACTCCGGTGGCGCCGGTGCGGGCGCGCGGTTCGGCTCTGAACGGCACGCCGGGTGAGCACACCGGAAACCTCCTCCCCCCCGGTGAGGAGGTGTCCGGTGTGCCGGCCAGCCGCAGCGCGACCGGGTTCAGCCGGCCCGCAGTTCAGCGGGCTGGACGCTGCGGTGCAGCAGCGGCAGCACCACCAGGGTGGCCAGCAGGCACGTCCCCAGCGCCGCGCCCACCAGGACGCCGAGGGAGTCCCAGGGCACCGGCACCTGCAGGGCCTGGACCGTCGCCGTCCCGGTGGCGGGATCCAGCACGACCGTGTGCGCGGTCGTGCCCAGGATGCCGCGCGCGCCCAGGACGCCGGCCAGGGCGGCCAGGACCACGGGAGGCGCCAGGGGGAGCACCGCCTCGACGAGGACGGCCGCTGCGAGGGTTCCGCGCGGCACCCCGGTGGCGCTCATGCCCGCCAGGACGCGGCGGCGGCTGACGACGCTCTCGACCGCGCCGACGACCAGTCCCGCTGCCGCGATGACCGTGGCCGTGACGAAGGCGGCGTCCACCAGGCCCAGCGTCTGGGCGTAGGAGCTGCCGGCGTCCGGAGCGGCGAGCAGGTTCGCCCGCACTCCCTGGTTGAGCGCGGCCAGCAGCACGACGATCAGCAGGGCGGCGTGGGTGCGGGCCGCGGTGGTGGGGGCGGCCAGGAGCCGGCGTCCGGCCAGCAGGAGCGCGGGACGACGTGTGCGCGAGACCAGCACCCGGCCCATCGCGGCGGCGACGGCGCCGGTTCCCAGGAGCAGGCCGACGGCGGTGGCCAGCAGCAGGACGGTGAACAGCACCCCGCGGACGGTCGGTGCGAGGTCCTGGAGGCCCGCCGCGTCCAGCAGTGCGCTGAACGCGGCGGTCCCGCTGATCCCCACCACCAGCAGCACCCCGGGCAGCACGCGGACGGGACGCTGCTGTTCGCGACGCACCACCCCGAAGGGGGTGACGGCCACCCGGCGCATGCTCAGCACCGTGAAGACGGCCGCCAGCACGGGGACCAGGACGACGACTGCGGCGACGGCGGGCCAGGGGGGCAGGACGTCGGTCGGCAGCCGGCGGGCCAGTCCGCTGAACTGCTCGGTGAACACCCCGATCCCGCCGTTGTCGTACCGGACGGTCCGGTCGAGCGTCCACGAGGCCTGCACGGGGGTGTCCAGCAGTTCCCGCAGCGCGAAGAAGGCCGCGCTGCCCAGGCCGGTGCCGATCGTGGCCGCCACACCGGTCTCCGCCGCCGCGAAGCGCACCACGTCGCGGGGAGTGGCGCCCTGCAGGCGGAGGGCGGCCAGCCTGCGATCGCGTGCGGGGGCGCCGACGCGGGCGCACTGCCCGGCGAAGACGAGCACGGGGACGCACAGCAGCACCAGGGCGACGACCACCCCGACGTGCAGGCCCGGCTCGTTGAGCGCGGCCGTGGTGTAGGGGCCGTCGTCGGGCCCGTCGCGGCCACCGTGGCGGCCGCCAGCAACGCCACGGTGGCCGCGGCGGCACCCGCAGCGGTCAGCGCGATGCGGGTGCGGTCCCCGCGGCCACCCGCGGCGGCGGTGCGCAGCACGGTCGCCGGTGACGGGCCGTGGTCCACCCGTGGGGCGTTCCCGGTGCGGTGGTGCGATCGGTCCAGCCGACCCTCGGTGGCCGGACCCCGGGCGGTGGTGCTCACCGTCGGTTCCCCGGCGTCGAGGGCGAGGCGTCGTGACCCCGGAACCGGGTGGACCCGGACGTGCCGGCGGCGTGCAGGCCCGGCCGGAGCGCGGCGGGACGGTTCGCGCGGGCGTCGGCGCGGAACGGGTCGCCGAGAGCGTCGTCGGTCTGCGGCTCCAGCACGCCGTCGCGCACGACCACCTCGCGGTCGGCGTAGGCGGCGATGCGCGCGTCGTGGGTGACCAGCAGCACGGTGGTCGCCGAGCTGCGGGCCACCCGCTGCACCTGGGTCATGACGTGTTCGCCGGAGAGGGTGTCCAGGGCGCCGGTGGGCTCGTCGGCGAAGAGGACGTCCGGTTCGGTCACCAGGGCCCGGGCCGCCGCGACGCGCTGGGCCTGCCCCCCGGACATCTGCGTCGGCAGTTCCGCGGACAGGTCCGCGACGTCGAAACGCTCCAGCCAGTTCCCCGCCGCGGTGATCGCCTCGCGCCGTCGAACCCCCGCCAGCAGCAGGGGCATGGCCACGTTCTCGGCGGCGGTCAGTTCGGGGATCAGGTGCCCGAACTGGAAGAGGACGCCGAACCTGCTGCGCCGCAACCGGGAGCGCTCCTCCTCGGACGCGTCGTCGATCCGTGCGCCGTCGAAGTGCACCGAACCGGCGTCGGGCCGGACGATGCCGGCCAGGCAGTGCAGCAGGGTGGACTTCCCGGACCCGGAGGGGCCGGTGATGGCGACGATCTCGCCTCGCTCGGCGGCGAAGTCCACCCCGCGCAGGGCGGGTGAGTTCCCGTAGGACTTCACGACCGCCCGGGCGGTGATCTGGGGTGTCACGAGGTGATCTCCTCGGTCAGGGCGGCCACGCGGGCCGATGCGGTCTCGATCCAGTGCAGATCGGCGTTGAGGTGTTCGAGGGCGTAGTCGGCGGCCAGCACTTCGGTGAGCGCTGCCCCCGGTTCGGTCTTGAGGCGGGTGTAGGTGCGCATGCGTTCCAGGTGAGCGCGACGCTGACGGTGCAGGTAGTCGCGCGCCGCGTCCCCGCCGGCGATCAGGACGGCCACGGTGACCTTCACGGCCAACGGGTTGGCGACGAAGGGGCTGGGGGGTTCGACCTCCTCCAGCCACCGGTGCAGTTCCTCGCGGCCGGAGGGGGTCAACGCGTAGGCGGTGCGGTCCGGGCCGCCGACGCGTTCGGGTTCCTGCTGCACCACGAACCCGTCGCGGGCCAGGCGGGCCAGGGTCGAGTAGACCTGGGCGCTCGCCAGGGGACGCGCGGCGGGGAAGCGTGCGTCGTAGTTCCGCTTGAGTTCGTAACCGTGCCGTTCGCCCGGGACGAGCAACCCCAGCAGGACGTGACCCAAGGACATGCCCACGACTATGCACTACGTTGCTAGTCGCGGGCAACACCGTCCGGGGACCCGTTGCCCCGCCCCGGGCGCTGCGTCCTCAGCGCGCCAGCAGGTCGCGCAGCGCCTTCACCACCTCGGCCGGGGACTCCTCGGCCATGAAGTGCCCGCAGGACACGGTGGCGTGCTGCAGGTCCGGCGCCCAGGCCCGCCACCTGCCGGCCGCGTCGGCGCTGAGCTCGGGGCCCCAGTGCTGCTGCAGGACGCTGACGGGCATGCCCAGCCGCCGGCCCGCCCGGCGGTCGGCCAGGTCGTGCTCGAGGTCGATCCCCGCCGAGGCGCGGTAGTCGGCGACGATGGAGGGGACCGCCTCCCGGCACGCCTGCAGGTACCCGGCGCGGACGTCGTCGGGGATGGCGCCGGTGTCCCGCGTCCACACGTCCAGGAAGTGACCGAAGAAGGCGTCCGCCGAGGCCGCGATCAGCACCTCGGGCAGACCCGGTGGCTGAGCCATCAGGTACAGGTGGAAGGCGACGGCGGCCGTGGTGCCCCGCAGGACCTCCCAGGTGTCGGGGTTGGGCAGGATGTCCAGCGCGGCCAGGTGGGTGATCGTCCCGGGGTGGTCCAGCCCGGCGCGCACCGCCACCAGCGCGCCGCGGTCGTGCCCGGCCAGCGCGAAGCGCTCGTGCCCCAGCGCGCGCGCCGCGGCGACGACGTCAGCGGCCATGGTCCGCTTGGAGTACGTGCTGGTGCCGGTCTCCGCGGGTTTGTCGCTGGCGCCGTACCCGCGCAGGTCCGGGCAGACGACCGTGTGGTCGGCGGCCAGGTCGACCGCCACGTGGCGCCACATCGCGTGGGTCTGGGGGAACCCGTGCAGCAGGACGACGGGCGCACCGCTGCCGCCGACGGCGACGTTGAGCGCCACGCCGTCGGCGACGGCGATGCGCTGCTGGGTGAACCCCGGGATGCTCGTGGTCATGTCCTTCTCCCTCGTCACGACGGATCGCCACCGGTCAGCCGTCCGCTGACCGGGCACCCCCAGCGTGCGGCCGCCCGATCACCGTCCACGCAGCGTCGGATCAGCGCCCGTGCGCTGCTCCGCTCAGCGTTCCGGGCACCGGCACCCGTCGCGGTACCGTCGACCCCGCGATGCTGACCTTCGGAGTGCTCGGCCCCCTGGTCGTCGAGAGCGCTTCGCGGCCGGTGACCGTGGGAGGGCCCCGTCACCGCGCGGTCCTGGCGCGGCTGCTGATCGCCCGCGGCAGGACGGTGCCGGCGCAGACGTTGATCGAGGACCTGTGGGAGCGGCCACCGGGTGGCGCCCTCGGTGCGCTGCAGACCTTCGTCGCGGCGTTGCGCAGAGCCCTGGAACCCGACCGGCCCCCTCGGGCACCCGCTCACGTGCTGGTCACCTCCCCACCGGGGTACGCCCTGCGGCTCGAACCCGGGGCCGTGGACGCCTGGACCTTCGAGACGGTCCTCACCCGGACCGGCAGCCTGCTCGCGCAGGGCACGCCCGACGGCGCTGAGCAGGCCCTGCAGTCGCTGCAGGAGGCCCTGGACCTGTGGCGCGGACCGGCCCACGCGGAGTTCGCCGACACGGCCTGGGCCCGCGGGGAGGCCGCGCGCCTGGAGGAACTGCGGCTGCTGGCGGTGGAACGCCGCGCCGAGGTGCAGTTGACGCTGCCCGGGGCGAGCTCCGTCGTCGCCGACCTGGAGGCCCACGTGGCGGCGTTCCCGCTGCGCGAGGAGGGGGCGCGCCTGCTGGCGCTGGCGCTGTACCGCGCCGGTCGGCAGGGGGAGGCGCTCGCCGAGCTGCGACGGGTCCGCGCCGCTCTGCGGACCGAGGCCGGGCTGGACCCGAGCCCGCTGACCCGGCGGCTCCACGCCGACGTCCTGGCGCAGGCGCCCCACCTCGACGCGCCCACCGCCACCCGACCCCGCAGCCCGTCCCGAGCGCAGCCGGCGCCCTCCTCCCAGGGGCAGCCGCCGCCCGACGCGGCCGCCCGTGGCCCCTTCGTCGGCCGGGTCGCGGAGACGGGTCGGCTGGAGCAGGCGGCCCACGCGGTGACGCAGTCGCGGGCAGCGCACCTCGTGCTGGTCTCCGGGGCAGCCGGCGCCGGCAAGAGCACCCTCGCCGCGGAACTCGGCCGCCGCCTGCGGGCGGCGGGCTGGCTGAGCGCCTGGGGCGACAACCCGGGAGTACCGGGAGCACCGGCCGCCTGGCCCTGGACCCGGATCCGGCACCAGCTCGACCCCGACCGGGGGGTGCCCGAGCGGGGACCCGACGGGCTGCAGCCCACCACGACGCGGGCCGGGGAGGCGCCGGGGGAGGGCCCCGCGTCCGTCTTCGAGCGCACCCGGGCCCTGAGCGAGCAGCTGAGGCTCCGGAGCGCGGCGAGCCCCGTCTTGCTCGTGCTCGACGACCTGCACCGGGCCGATGACGGCACCCTGGCCACGCTGACCGCTCTGGCTGCCGAACCGGGCCTCGGCCCGGTGCTGCTCCTGGGCGCCTACCGCTCCGACGAGGTCTCCCCGCAACTCGCCGAGGCGCTGGCCCGAGCCGCCCGGACCGAACCCAGCCGCCTGTACCTGGCCGGCCTGGCCGACGACGACGTCGCCCGGCTGGCGCGCTCCCTGACGTCCCGGGAGATGCCCGCACCCCAGGTGCGGGAACTCCAGGCGCGCAGCGGCGGCAACCCGTTCTTCGTGCGCGAGCTGTGCCGGCTGTGGGACCACGGCGGCGGAGCCGGGTTCCAGGCCGTACCCACCGGCGTGCGCGACGTCATCCACCACCGGCTGAGCCTGCTGAGCGACCCGACCCGCACGCACCTGCGCCGCGCCGCCGTCCTGGGACCCGACGTCGACGTCGCGCTCCTGACCGCCCTCACCGGTGAGGAGGACGCCGTCCTGGACTCCCTCGAGGACGCGCTGCGCGCCGGGTTCCTCGAAGAGGGCCCGGGCGGCCGGCTGCGCTTCGCCCACGACCTCGTCCGGGAGGCCGTCTACGGCGACACCCCCCAGGTGCGGCGTGCCCGGTGGCACGCCGCCGCCGCGCAGGTGCTGCGCGCGTCCCGCCCGGACGACGTCGAGGTGATCGCCTCGCACCTGGTGCGCGCCGGGGACCGGGCACCGGTCGAGGAGCTGAGGCGCTTCACCCGGGCCGCCGCGACCCGCGCGGAGGAGCGCACGGCCCCGCGCGAGGCGGCGCGTCTGTGGCGAGCAGCCCTGGACGCCACGGACGAGGTCAGCCGTGAGCAGCTGGAAGCCCTGATGGGTCTCGTGCGCTCGCTCGCCGTGACCGGGCAGCTGCAGCAGGCCCGGAGCCACCGCGCCCGGGCGCTGCGAGCCGCCGAAGCGCTCGGCGACCCGCGGCTCACCGCGACCGTGCTCGGCTCCTTCGACGTGCCGGCCCTCTGGTCCAGCAACGACGACGAGCAGCTGTCCGCGCGCGTGGTGACCGCCGCCCGGCGAGCACTGGCTGCCGTTCCCGACGAGGAGCAGGCCGTGCGTGCCCGCCTGCTGATCACCATCGCCGTGGAGCGGCGCGCCGACCACGGCCCGCAGGGCGCGGACGCGGCCCGTGAGGCCGAGCGCATCGCCCGCCGGCTGCAGGACCCGCTGCTGCTGGCCCTGGCCCTGAACGCCCGGTTCCTGCAGACCTTCTCCCGCGCCGGCCTGGCCCCCCGGCGCGCCGCCACCGGGGAGGAGCTGGTGCAGCTGAGCGCCGGTCAGCCCCACCTCGCCACCTTCGAGGTGCTGGGCCACCTCATCGCCCTGCAGGGCTGCTGCGCGCTGGGTGACCTCGCCGGCGCTGACGCGCACGCGCAGGCCGTCGACGCGCTCGCCGAGCGCCACGACCTGCCCGTGCCCGGCGCCTTCACCGCCTGGTACGCGGCTCTGCGATCGACGGTCCGCGGCAGCGGTGCCGACGCCGAGAGCGCCTACCGGCGAGCCGCGGGACGCCTCGTCGGCACCGGGATGACGGGACTGGAGGACGGCATCCTGCCGCTGGCGCTGCTGTGCTCGCAGATCTCCACCAGCGGCAGCGCGCGGGCGCTCGCCCCCGTCCCCGGTGGCGGGTTCGGTCCCTACGCGCCGTGGGTCCGGCCGCTGCTGGCCCTGGCCGCGGGGGACGAGGCGGGTGCGCTGGAGGCGGCCCGCGCCGTGCCGGACTCCCCCCGCGACCTGCTGCTCGAGGTGCGGCTCTGCCTGCACGCCGCGACCGCGGTGGCCGTCGGCGACCGGCGGGCGGCGCGACGGCTCCACGACCTCCTCCTGCCCGCCGGCGGGCAGCTGGCCGGCGGAGCCAGCGGCCTGCTCACCTGCGGGCCCGTCGACTGGTACCTGGGGGCCCTGGCGTCGTTCCTGGGCCACCCCGAGCGAGCCGCGGAGCACTACCAGCGCGTCGTGCAGCTGGCGGGACGACTGGGCGCCGACCGGTGGTCGGCCCTCGCGCTCGGTGCCCTCGAGGACCTCGCGGGCCGGGAGGTTCGGACGACGGCGGAGGACTCCGGACGGGCCGCGGCACCGGCACCTCGCGGCGACCACGGCGAGGAGCCGCCTCCTGCCGGCGCGAGCGCACGGACGGTCCGCCCCGGGACGACGTGACCCGCCGGCAGCCGCTCCGTCGAGCGGGTCGAACGCGCCGCTCCGGTGAGCGCCCTGCGGCGGTGAGCGGTCCGGTGGAGAGCCCTCCCCGGTCGTGCGCGCC
The DNA here is from genome assembly GCF_050871975.1 of Kineococcus rugosus. NCBI lineage: Bacteria > Bacillati > Actinomycetota > Actinomycetes > Kineosporiales > Kineosporiaceae > Kineococcus > Kineococcus rugosus. The sequence goes on from NZ_JBJLSJ010000023.1 coordinate 53,842, forward strand.
GTCACGTCCTCGGCCCGGGCGCAGCGGGCCCCGTGCGCGTCAGGCGTCCCGGGCGAGCAGCGGGCGCAGGTTCTCCACCCACACGTCGTGCCCCACCTTGACGACGAGCGCGGTGACGACGAGGAGGAAGACGGTGCGGATGAACCGGGTGCCGCTGGAGATGGCCATCCGCGACCCCAGGTAGCTGCCGGTGGTGTTCGCCACCCCCAGGAGCAACCCCAGCCCCCACACCACCGCGCCGTGGGGGGCGAAGAACAGCAGGGCGCCGAGGTTGGTGGCGAAGTTGACGATCTTGGCCTTGGCGCTGGCCTGGAGGAAGTCGTAGCCCAGGAGGCTGACCATCGCGATGACCAGGAACGTGCCGGTTCCCGGCCCCAGCACCCCGTCGTAGACGCCGATGGCCAGGCCCACCGCGATCGCGGCGCGGTAGTGGGCGTGCCCGGAGAAGCGCAGCGCGGTGGTGGACCCCAGGGCGGGACGGAGCACGGTGATCGTCGCGACGGTGACCAGGGCGAGGACGATGACCGGTTTGAACACCGCGACCGGCAGCGCCGCGGCCAGGGACGCCCCGCCGAAGCTGCCCACCAGGGCCACGGCGGCCATGGGCAGGGCGGTCCGCAGGTCCGGGCGGGCGCGGCGGTAGTACGTGAGGGCGCTGGTGGTGGTGCCGAAGACGGAACCCAGCTTGTTCGTGGCCAGGGCCTGGACGGGGCTGAGGCCGGGCACGAGGAGGAGGGCGGGCAGTTGCAGGAGGCCCCCGCCGCCGACGACCGCGTCGACCCAGCCCGCGGCGAAGGCGGCGAGCAGCAGCAGCAGCAGGGTGGCGACGGTCAGGTCCGGGGGCAGGAGCACGGGACCATCCTGCCCGCCGGGAGCTGCGGCCCGGGCTCGGGCCCGGGGACGGCCAGGCCCGAGCCGTGACCCGGGTACCCCGGGGACGGCTGGACCGTTCAGGGACGGCCGGGGCCGGTCCCGGGGGCGCTGAGGAAGTCGGTGACGTCCAGGGCGCGCGAGGAGATCCGCACGTCGCCGATCCACCCGTAGAACCCCTGCCCGAACTGCTCGTCGGACTGGGTCGCGCCGATCGCGAACGGCTTGCCCAGCGTGGCGATGCCCCGGGCCCGCTGGGTGGGGTTGCGGGCGATCCGCGACCCGTCGACGAACACGACGGTGCGCTCGCCGTCGTTGACGACCGCCACGTGCGTCCAGCGGCCCGGGGTCAGCGCGTGCGACCACGACGTCGGGTTCACGTCGTCGGCGGAGGGGTACAGCACGAACTGCAGGAACCACTCCGAGGTGACGTTGAGGCTGCAGCTGGGTTCCTCGGTGGTGTACCCGCTGGTCTTGCCCGCGTCGCCGTTGTTGCCCTCCCAGCTGAGCACCCCCATCCACGCGTGGTCGCCGACGAACGGGTCGGGCAGCTTGAGGAACACCTCGAGGGTGAACCCGTCGAGGAACTGCTCGGAGTTCACCGGCGCGTCCGGGCCGGTCTCCAGGACCGCCCCGCCGTCGGGGTCCTTGTGCCCGTCGAAGCGGAGGCTGGCGTGCGCGGGAGCGCCGTCGTGGTGGTCGCCGGACCAGGTCAGGGTCCCGGCGCCGGCGGCGCCGATGAGGCGGGCGGTGACGTCGTTGCCGTTCCCGGTCCGGTCGCGCACCACGGTCCCCGCCCCGACGACCGCCCCCTCGACGCCGCCGATCTCGTCGAAGCGCCAGTAGGCGGCGGTGTCGGCGGTGACGACGGCCTCGGCGGGCCGGGGCCGCGGCAACGCGGGCGGGGCGAAACCGGCGAAGCGCTCGGCGGGGACGAGACCGAAGCTGAAGCGGTCGAGGTCGGTGGTTCGCTCGAGGGTCTGCTGCTGCAGCGGGGACCGCTGCTCCTCGGGCAGGGACAGCAGCCACGGGGAGATCGTCTCCACGTCGACGACACCGCGGGCCAGGTCGAAGCGGTAGAGGCGGACCGTCCCCGCGCCGCCGTAGTACTGGTCCTGGTAGTTGGTCAGGTGCGCGTGGACCTCGTGGCCGGCGTCGTTCACCAGGACGGTGCGCCCCACCGGCCAGAAGTGCCCGTTCAGGGTGAGGAAGACCTGGTCGCGGCCGCGGACGAGGTCCTGCCACAGCGTGGTCCCGTACTCCGACAGGGACGCGGCGCCCGCCTCGTCGGCGGCGACGAACTCGTGGGTGGTGAGGATCACCGGCAGCGTCGGGTGCGCGTCCAGCACGCCCGCGGCCCAGGCGGTGCCCGCGGCCGAGGCACGCCAATCCAGGGCCAGCAGCAGCCAGTCGCGCCCGCCGGCGCGGAACACGTGGAAGGTGTGGTACCCGTCGGGGGAGGCGCCGCCGAAGGTGGGCATCGCGCGGAACCGGTCGGGTCCGAAGCGTTCGAGGTAGGGCGTGGGTCCGCGCTGGTCGTCGCCGGAGACGTCGTGGTTGCCGGCCAGCACGGAGTACGGCAGGTCCTCGCGGCCACCGACCGGCAGTTCCTCGTCCCAGACCCGCGCGGCCAGGGCCACCTCGTCGTCGCTGCCGTGCTCGGTGACGTCACCGAGCTGGGCGAGGAACACGATGTTCTGCGCGGTGCGGTTCTCCCGCAGCCAGCGCAGGGTGGCGCGCACCGGGGTCGGTTCGGCGCTGTCGCCGTCGAAGAGGTACTGGGTGTCGGGCAGGACGGCGAGGGTGAACCGGGGGGAGTCGGGGTCGACGCCCCCGGAGCGGGCGGGACGGTGCCGGCCGGCGGTCGCGGCCGGTGCGGCGGCGGCCGCGGGGCCGGCGGACGCGGTCACGACGGCGGGGGCGGCCAGGCCGGTGGCCAGCAGCGACCGGCGCGAGAACGAGGACGCCGCGGGGGAGGTGGGGGCGGTGGGGTCGAGGGGCACCCCGGCATCCGATCGTCCCCGGCCGGTGCGCGGGGGGCGCCGCGGTGAACGGCGCCCGGGGAGTCGGTGAACACGACCGGCGGCCGTCCCCGGACGTCGCGCGGGTCCGCCGTCAGCGCACGACGAGGGTGACGCCCTCGCGGGCGGGCACGACCTCCCCGACGACCGGGTACCCGGGGACCTCCCCGACGACCAGCAGCCCCCCGGAGGTCTGCGCGTCGGCCAGCAGGACCAGCTCGTCCTCGCCGGCCGACCCGGCGTCCAGGAACGGGCGCACCCAGTCCAGGTTGCGGCGCGAACCGCCCGGGACGAACCCGTCGGCCAGCGACCGCCGCGCCCCCTCCACGTAGGGCACGGCCGCGGCGTCGACGACGGCGGTGACGCCGCTGGCGCGGGCGACCTCGTGCAGGTGCCCGAGCAGCCCGAACCCCGTGACGTCCGTGGCGCAGCGGGCCCCGGCGGCCAGCGCCGCGGCCGAGGCGTCCCGGTTCAGCGTCGTCATGACGTCGACCGCCTCGGCGAACACCTCCCCGGTGGCCTTGTGCCGGTTGTTCAGGACCCCCAGCCCCAGGGGTTTGGTGAGGGTGAGCGGGAGACCGGCCACGGCGGCGTCGCCCCGCAGCAGCCGGTCCGGGTCGCCGATCCCCGTCACGGCCATGCCGTACTTCGGCTCGGGGTCGTCGATGCTGTGCCCGCCGCCGAGGTGGCACCCGGCCGCGGCGGCCGCGTCGGCGCCCCCGCGCAGCACCTCCCGGGCCAGCTCGGCGGGCAGCACGTCGCGGGGCCAGCCCAGCAGGTTCACCGCGACCAGCGGCGTGCCGCCCATCGCGTACACGTCCGACAGCGCGTTCGTCGCCGCGATCCGGCCGAAGGTGTACGCGTCGTCGCAGACGGGGGTGAAGAAGTCGGCCGTCGCGATGACGGCCTGCCCGCCGGCCAGGCGCACCACGGCCGCGTCGTCGCCGACGCCGACCAGCAGGTCGTCCCCGGCGGGCGGGGTGAGGCCGGCGACCATCTCCTCCAGCTCACCGGGCGGGATCTTGCAGGCGCAGCCGCCGCCGTGGGCGTACTGCGTCAGCCGCCGGGGGGATCGCGTGGTCTGCTCCGTCGCCGTCACGGGCGTCACCGTACGGCAGCACCCTCCGGGGCCGGGTCCGGTGCGCGCCGGGAGCGGCGGTGGTGCAGGTTCACCAGCAGCGTGGCGGTGAACGCCAGGCCGCCGGAGACGAGCATCGCGACGACCATGCCGAGGGCGTCGGTGGCGATGAACGGGGCGGTGAAGACCGGCAGGTACGCCGACGCCTCGACGCCGAACGCGCCGACGACGGCGCCGCCGGCGGTGGCCGCGCCGACGGCCGCGGCGAACACCCGCCTGTCCCCGAACATGAACGGGTAGGACGCCTCGACGAAGGTGCCGAAGGAGAAGTTGACCGCCGCCCCGGACCCGGCGAGCGCCCGCTCCCCGCTCGTGCGGGGCTTCACGACGTTGGCCAGGGTGATGCCCAGGCTCACCACGACCAGGCCCACCATGTCGATGGCCCCGAAGAAGCTGTGGCCCTTCTGCCCCATCTCCAGCAGCACCAGCGGCAGGATCACCGTGTGGTAGACGCCGCCGACGATGGCGAACCAGATCGCCGCCCCGGCCAGCGCCCCGGCCAGCACCGGGGAGAACGCCAGCGCCGCCTCGATCCCGCTCTTCACGCCGTCCCCGGCCGCCGAGGTCACCGGGGCCAGCACGACGTGCACGAGCAGCCCGGGCGCCAGCCCCGCCACGGCCCCGGTGACGATGTTCGCGGTCGTGGCCGGGAACCGGTGGCGCAGCGTCCACCCGACGAGGGGGGCCGCGACCAGCCCGGCGAGGACCCCGCCCACCAGCCCGCCGAGGATGCCGCCCTCGGCGGACAGGATCCCCGCGACGGCGCCCGCGACGAGCCCCACGTCCCCCAGGCCCGACACCTTCCGGGCGGCGACGGCGGCCACGACGACCGGCAGGCCGTTCAGCAGCAGGTCGAAGACGTCGGTGAGGGCGCCCAGCCCGGGGACCTTGCTCAGGGCCAGCACGAGGGCCAGGCCCACGAAGGCCGGCAGCGAGCCGACCATGATCCCGCGGATGCTGATGCGCTTCCACGCCGGGCCGCCCGTCCCGCCGTCGTCCGACCCGCCGTCGGACCCGCCGCCCAGGGCGGGCCGGTAGCCCAGCCCCCAGTGCCGGCTCAGGCCCGCGGCGCACGCGATCGCCCGCGTCCGCGACGTCGTGCCCGTCGTCCCGGAGGCCGCGACGAGGTGCAGCCCGAGCTGCTGGGCCTGCGCGACGGACGTGCCGCCGGTGCCCGCGGCGGGCAGGTCCCGCGCGACCGCCGCGGCGACGGTGGCGGCGTTGGCGCCGCGCGGGTCGGCGCTGACCAGGACCAGCCCGTCGACCTCCCCGGCCGCCACCCGCCCGGCCAGGGCGGCGTCGGCGCGCGCGGCGACCTCGTCCACCTCCCGCAGCGGGCCCGCGGCGGTGACCGACGGCTCGCCGTCCACCAGCTCCCACAGCTGGGCGGGGGTGCCGGGGGAGACGCCGTCCATCGACGCCTGCGCGCTGACGAACTGCACCGCGACCACCTCGATCTCGGCCGCGCGCAGCTGCCGCCGCAGCTCGGCGAGGAGGGCGGCGGGGTCGTCGCCGCCGTGGCTGCGCAGGTTGCCCCCGCTGCTGCCGAGCACCGCCACGGTCCTGCTCCGGGTCCGTGCGGGGGTGGCGCTGTCCTCGCCCATCGGCGTCGTCCTCTCGTCGGCGGTCCGCCGGGGAACGTACCGGGGCGCCGCGACGGTGTGGCACGCTGGCCCCGCGTGCTGCCGGGGAGGCGTACGGGTGCCTGGTGGCCCCCGCGGTCTTCAACACCGACGTGACCGAGCACCTCGGTCAGGTGGGTTCGATTCCCATCCGCCTCCGCCACGCACCCCGGGGGTAGGTTCGGCGGCGTGCAGCCCGACCCCCGCCGGACCGTCCCCCGCACCGACGCCGTCCTCGGCGACCCGCGGCTGGCCGACGCCGTGCGCGACCGCGGCCGCGACGCCGTCAAGGAGGTCGTGCGCACCGTCCAGCAGCGCGTGCGCGCCGGTGAGGTGCCCGCCGCGGACGCCGTGGACCTCGTGCTGGCCGCGCTGCCGCCGGCCGGGACGACGCTGCGCCGGGTGCTCAACGCCACCGGGGCGGTCCTGCACACCAACCTGGGGCGGGCGCAGCTGTCCGCCGCGGCGGTCGAGGCGGTCGTCACCGCCGCCGGCGCCACCGACGTCGAGATGGACCTGGTCACCGGCCGCCGGGCCCGCCGCGGGCGCGGCACCCTCGCCGCGCTGCGGGCCGCGGTCCCCGGCGCCGGGGACGTGCACGTCGTCAACAACGGCGCCGCCGCGCTCGTGCTGGCCGCCACGGCCCTGGCCGCGGGCCGGGAGATCGTCGTCAGCCGCGGCGAGCTCGTCGAGATCGGCGACGGGTTCCGGCTGCCGGACCTGCTGGCCTCCACCGGGGCGCGGCTGCGGGAGGTCGGGACCACGAACCGGACCTCGCTCGCCGACTACCGCGACGCGGTCGGCCCCGGCACCGGGTTCGTGCTGAAGGTCCACCCGTCGAACTTCGTCGTCACCGGGTTCACCGCGGGCGTAGGACCGGGGGAGCTGCGCGGCCTCGGGGTCCCCGTGGTCGTCGACATCGGCTCCGGCCTGCTCGCCCCCGACCCGGCGCTGCCGGCCGAACCGGACGCGGCGAGCGCGCTGCGCGACGGCGCCGACCTCGTCACCGCCTCCGGCGACAAGCTCCTCGGCGGCCCGCAGGCGGGGTTGCTGCTGGGAGAGGCGGACCTGGTGGAACGGCTGCGGCGGCACCCGCTGGCGCGGGCGCTGCGGGTCGACAAGCTCACCCTCGCCGCCCTGGAGGCGACGCTGCGCTCGGCGCCCAACCCGACCCGCGACGCCGTGCACGCCGACCTCGACGCGCTGCGCCGGCGCACCGAGGCTGTGGCGGACAGGTTGCGGGACAACGGGTCCGACGTGCGGGTGGAACCTTCGGCGGCGGTCGTCGGCGGGGGCGGGGCCCCCGGGGTGGACCTGCCGTCGTGGGTGCTGTCGCTGCCGGCCGAGCTCGCCGTGCCGCTGCGCACCGGGACCCGGCCGGTGGCCGGGCGCGTCGAGGGCGGGCGGCTGCTGCTGGACCTGCGCACGGTCCCCGACGACGCCGACGCGCAGGTCGCCGTCGCCGTCGCCGACGCGGTCGCGGCCGTCGGCGGGGCCCGCTGATGCACGTCGTCGCCACCGCCGGGCACGTCGACCACGGCAAGTCGACCCTCGTGCGCGCCCTCACCGGCCGCGACCCCGACCGCTACGCCGAGGAGAAGCGGCGCGGGCTGACCCTGGACCTCGGGTTCGCGTGGACGGACCTGCCCGGGGCCGGGCCGGTCGCGTTCGTCGACGTCCCCGGGCACGAGCGGTTCGTGCCCACCATGCTCGCCGGGGTCGGGCCGGTGCCGGTGGCGGTGTTCGTCGTCGCCGCCGACGGCGGGTGGATGCCGCAGTCCGCCGAGCACCTGGCCGCCCTCGACGCCCTCGGCGTGCGGCACGGGCTGCTCGTCGTGACCCGCGCCGACCTCGCCGACCCCGCCCCCGCGCGCGAGCGCGCGCTGGCCGAGCTGCGCGCCAGCAGCCTCGGGGACGTCCCGGCCGTCGCGTGCAGCGCCGTGACCGGCGCCGGCCTGGACGAGGTGCGCCGCACCCTGGTGCAGGTCCTGGCGCGGGTCCCGGCCCCCGACCTCGCCGCGCCCGTGCGGTTCTGGGTCGACCGCAGCTTCACCGTCACCGGCGCCGGCACCGTCGTCACCGGGACGCTGTCGGCGGGGCGGGTGGCCGTGGGCGACGAGCTGCGGCTGGGGGAGCGGACCGTCCACGTCCGCGGCGTGCAGTCCCTGGAGCGCGACGTCCCCCGCGTCGAGGCCGTGGCCCGGGTGGCGCTGAACCTGCGCGGCGTGGACCGGCGCGACGTCGGGCGCGGTGACGCCCTGCTGACCCCCGGCACGCACCGCGACACCGACGTGGTGGACGTCCGGCTCGCCGCCGGACCGGACCCCGGACCGGACCCCGGACCCGTTCCCGCGCAGCTCGTCGCGCACCTGGGGTCGGCCGCCGTCCCCGCCCACGTCCGGCCGCTGGGCGGGGAGGGGCCGGACCCGCTGCTGCGCCTGCGGCTGCGCACCGCGCTGCCGCTGCGGGTGGGCGACCGGCTGCTGCTGCGCGACCCGGCCCGCCACGTCGTCCTGGGCGCGGCCACCGCCCTCGACGTGGACCCGCCCCCGCTGCGCCGGCGCGGGGCCGCGGCCGCCCGCGCCGCCGACCTCGCCGGCGCGACCGGCGTCCCGGACGCGACCGACGAGCTGCGCCGGCGGCGGCTGGTCAGCGGCCGGCACCTGCGGGCGATGGGGGTCGACCCGGCCGGCACGCCCGTCGCGGGCGACTGGTACGCCGACCCGGGGTTCTGGGCCGGGCGCGCCGAGCGGCTGCGGGCCCTGGTCGCCGGGTTCGGCGCCACCGACCCCCTGCACCCCGGGCCGACGCTGGAGCAGGCCCGGCGCGCCCTCGGGCTGCCCGCGCTGGAACTCGTCGAGGCGCTCGTCGCGCCCCCGCTGCGGGTCTCCGGCGGGCGGGTCGTGGAACGCACCGACGACCTGCCCGCCGCGGTGGAGCGCTCCGTCGCCCTCGTCCTGGCCGACCTGCGGCGCGACCCGTTCGCCGCGCCCGACACCGAGCGCCTGCGGGAACTGCGCCTGGGGCGCCCCGAGCTGGCCGCGGCGGTCCGCGCGGGCCGGCTGGAGCGCGTCGCCGAGGGCGTCGTCCTGGCCCCCGGGTACCGGGCGCTCGCGGTGCGGGCGCTGAGCGCCGTGCCGCAACCGTTCTCGATGAGCGAGGCCCGCCGCGCGCTGGGCACCTCGCGCCGGGTGGCGGTGCCGCTGCTGGAGGCCCTCGACGCCGCCGGAGCCACCGCCCGCGACGCCGACGACCGGCGCCGGCTGACGGGGCGGTGAGCGTGCGCGTCCTGGGGATGGTGTCGGGGACCTCCCACGACGGCATCGACCTGGCCGTCGTCGAGTTCACCCCCGACGGCGACGTGCTGCACGCCCGGCTCGGGGAGCACCGCACCGTCCCGTACTCCGCGGCCCTGCGCGCCGACCTCGTCGCCGCCCTGCCCCCGGGCCGGGTCGACCTGGCCCGGGTGTGCGCCCTCGACGTCCGGGTCGGGCAGGAGTTCGCCGCGGCCGCCGCGTCCGTCGCCGAGGGGTTCGACGCCGTCTGCTCGCACGGGCAGACCGTCTTCCACTGGGTGCAGGACGGGTCGGTGCGCGGGACCCTGCAGCTGGGGCAGCCGGCGTGGATCGCCGAGGCCACCGGGGTGCCGGTCGTGTCGGACCTGCGCACGGCCGACGTGGCCGCCGGCGGTCAGGGCGCACCGCTGGTGCCGCTGCTGGACCGGCTGCTGCTCGCGCCGTCCACCGACCGCGGGGAGACGGTCGCGGCCCTCAACCTCGGCGGGATCGCCAACGTGACCGTCTGCGCGCCCGGCGCCGCGCCGCGGGCCTGGGACACCGGCCCCGCCAACGCGCTCGTCGACGCCGTCGTGGCCGCCGACCCCGCCCACCCCGACGCCTTCGACCGCGACGGCCGCCTCGCCGCCGCGGGCCGGGTCGACGACGGGCTGCTGGCCCGGTTCCTCGCCGACCCCTACTACGCGCGGCCGGCGCCCAAGACCTGCGGCAAGGAGCTGTTCCACCTCGGCCACGTCACCGGCGTCCTCGCCGGGCGCCGGGTGGCGACGGCCGACCTCGTGGCCACCCTCACCGAGCTGACCGCCCGCACGGTGGCCGCGGCGCTGGCCCCGGCCGGCGTGACGCGCGTGGTCGCCTCCGGCGGCGGCGTCCGCAACCCGGTGCTGCTCGCCGCGATCGCCCGCCACCTGCCGGGCGTGGAGGTCACCCGCTCCGACGACCTCGGCTGCCCCGCCGACGACAAGGAGGCCGTGGCCTTCGCGCTGCTGGGGTGGGCGACCCTGCACGGCCTGCCCGGCAACGTGCCCAGCTGCACCGGCGCGGACGGGGAGCGGGTGCTGGGGCGGGTCACCCCGGGGCGCCGGGGGTTCCCGGCCGTCCCGCCGCTGCCGCGCCGGCCCGTGCGGCTGCACCTGGGCTGACCACGCTGCGGTCCCGGCCGGCGGCCTTCGCCGCGTAGAGCGCGCGGTCGGCCGCGGCCAGGACGTCCGCGGCGCCCGCGCCCGCGTCGGCACCGGCGATGCCGGCGCTGCACGTGACCCGCGGGTCGCTGCTCGCCGCGACGGCGGCGCGCAGCCGCTCCACCAGGACCTGCGCCTGCGCGGGCGTCGTCCGCGGCAGCAGCACCGCGAACTCCTCCCCGCCGTAGCGGGCGACGAGGTCGCCCTCGCGCACCACCGAGGCCGCCGCCGCGGCGACCGCCCGCAGCACCTCGTCGCCGGCCTGGTGCCCGTGGCGGTCGTTGACCGCCTTGAAGTGGTCGACGTCCAGCAGCGCCACCGACAGCGGCGCCGCGCCGTCGTCGGCGACCGCCCGGGCCAGGGCCTCGTCGAGGGTGCGCCGGTTCGCCACCCCGGTCAGCCCGTCCAGCGTCGCCGCCCGCCGCAGCGCCTCCAGCGCCTCCGCGCGCGACAGGGCCAGCGCCGCGTGCGACACCGCCTGCTCCAGCGCCCGCAGGGCCCGCCGCTCCAGACCCCGCGCCCGGACCGCCTGCCGCGCGTCGCCGAGATCGGCCACCAGCCAGCCGCGCCCGGCCTCCGGCGGCAGCGGGACGACGACCACCCCGCGCGCCCGCGGCCACCGGCGGGCCAGCCACGGGTCGCGGGCCGGGTCCAGCGCGTCGACCAGCACCGGCCGGGCCTCCTGCCCGGCGCGCCGCAGCACCTCGTCGACCTCCCGGGCGGGGACCAGCGCGACGTCCTCGCCCGACCGGTCCCCCTCCCCGGTCAGGACCACCAGCGCCCGCTCCGCCGGCAGCTCCTCCCGGGCGAAGCGGGCCAGCCGCGAGGCCACCCGGGCGCGGTCGCCGACCCCGACGAGGTCGGCCAGCAGCCGGTGCAGCACCTCGGCGTCGTGCCGGCGGCGGCGCAGCTCCCGCTCGTTCACGGCCGCGAAGGTCGCCGTGCCCAGGGTCGTGGCCCACAGCAGCGCCGTGAACCCCGTGAAGCCCCCCGGGAACGCCCCCGCGTCGGGGCCGCCGGCCAGGACGCCGGTGGCCTCGGCCTGCACGAGGCAGAGCACGGCCACCGTGTGGGCGCCCGCGACCTTCACCCCGGTGCGGAAGGAGGTGAGCAGCGTGGTGCCCGCCGCGTGCAGGGCGAACAGCGCCGCCGCCGGGGCCTGCACGCCCCCGAGGGCGTGGACGCCGACGACGAGCGCGACGCTGTCCAGCAGCAGACCGGCGTCCAGCCCGGCCCGGGTCGCCGACCGGCCCGCCCGGGCCAGCAGCAGGGCGCCGGTCAGCAGCAGGTGACCCGCGCCGACGGCGGCGAGCAGCCGCGCCGTGGCGGGGTCGCGGTCGCCGGACCACCACAGGACGGCCGCCGTGACGACGAGCAGCAGGCGCAGGACCGCCGTCCAGCGCACCCGGTCCGACAGCGGGACGAAGGTGGCGTCACCACCGGGGTTCACCACGTCGGCACCTCCGGGCGCTGCGGGTCGAGGGGTTCGAAGGGCACCCGGTCGTCGGGGACGACCGGGGCCAGCGCGAGCTTCGGGTCGTCGCGGTCGATGCGGCGCTGGACCAGCAGGAAGAACCCGGCCAGGGCCAGCACCGCGGAGGGGTACTCGGCGTGGCGGACGACCGCGACGCCGACCGTGGCCAGGGCGCGCACCGGGGCGGCCAGCGCCTCGGGGAGGCGGTCCAGCAGGGGGCGGGACGGTGCGGCGGGCGGAGCAGGGGCCGGGGTCGGGGCCGGGGTCGTGGGCGGCGTCGCGGGCGGGGTCGCGTCCGGGGACGGCGCCGGGGCCGCGGGCGCACCCGCCGCCGCCGGGGCGGGCTGCGGCGCCGGGGAGCTCGTGGGGGGGTTCGTGGGGGCACTCGCCGGGGGGCTCGCGGCGCGGTCCGCGGGCCGGGCCGGGGCGGTGGGGCGGGCGACCGCGGCCGCCGTCGGCCGCGCGGGGACCGCGACGGGGACCGGGCCCGTGGTGGGGGCCGGGCCCGCGACGGGGGCCGGCGCCGGGGGCGCGACGGCCGGTGGGGCCGGGGACGGCGGTGCGGACGGGGCGGGGTCCGCGGGGACGGCGGGGGGCTCCGGCGCCGGTGCGGCGACCGGTGCGCTGGGCGTGGGCGTGGGCGTGGGCGTGGGCGTGGGCGTGGGCGTGGGGACGGTGACCGGTGCGCTGGGGCTCGGGACCGGGGCGGTGACGGGCGCGGTGACGGGCTGCCTGGGCGCCGGCGGGGCCGGCACGTCCACGGCCACCGGGGAGGACGCGGCCCCGGTGCCCGCGCTCGTGCGGGCCGCGACGCGCACGGCGTACCGGTGGCCGGGGAGCAGGGGACCGAGGACCGTCGTCGTCGCGGCCACGACGGTCGTGACCGTCGTCCCGGTCGCCTCGTCGGTCACGGTGACCGCGTAGTCGACGACGTCCGCGCCCCCGTCGGACTCCGGCGCCCGCCAGGTGGCGGTGGCGGTCCGGCCGGCGAGGTCCGCGGTCACGTCCCGGGGGGCCCCGGGCGGCAGGGCGGTCCCGGTGAGGGGCACGACGCGGCGCGCGCAGGCCCGCGAGAGCCAGGCGCAGGTCTGGACGGTCGCGCTGCTCGCCCCGGCGCGCGGCGGGGTCCAGGTCAGGGTGCTGCCGGTGAGGGTGAGGCCCGCCGGGACGGCGCCGACGAGGCTCCAGGTGCGGGTGTCGGTGCCGGTGAGGTCGGCGCGGGCCGAGGCGCCCACGTCCGCGGTCAGGGCGACGGCGTCGATGGCGGGGCGCTGGGTGGGGGACCACCGCAGAACCCGCCGGTTGTACTGGTCGACGATGAGGACGCTGCCGTCGGCGGCGACGGCGACCCCGGTGGGCTCGTCGAGGGTCACCGGCAGGGCCCGGATCGAGGCGTCGGAGTCGACGACGTCGATGGTGTCGTTGCCGGCGTCGGCGACGTAGAGGTTGCCCTGCGCGTCGAGGGCGATCCGTTCGGGGTACTTCATGCCGCTGGCGGTGGCCGGGCCCTCCACGACCGGGCCGTGGCGGCCGCCGGCGACGGTGGTGGACACCCCGCCGCGGATCGAGACGACCTCGTGGCTGTTCTTGTTGCTGACCAGCAGGCTCCCGTCGGCGCGCACGACCAGCCCGCGCGGGCCGTCGAGGGGGCGGCCGCTGACGCCGATCGCGGCGTTGACGGCGGCGGTGCCCGCCACGACGCGCAGGTCCCCGCCGCGGACGGCGACGACGGCCGAGGCGTCCTCGTCGACGGCGTACACGGTCCCGTCCGGGCCGACGGCGACCTCGATCGGGTTCAGCGGCGACCGCGCGGCGGGCCCGGTGAGCGGCCCGACGAGGGCACCGCCGACCTTGCTGCTGGTGCCGTCGCCGGCGACCGTCGTGAGCTGCCCCTGGGGGGTGATCCGCACGACGCGGTGCTGGGTGCGGTCGGCGACGTAGAGGTGGTCGTCGGCGTCGACGGCCAGGCCGTAGGGCTCGCCGAGGTCGACCTGCAGGGCCGGGCCGTCCGTGCCGGTGGTGGAGCTGCGCCCGGTCCCGGCGACGACGGTCCGCTCGCCCGCCGGGTCGATCCGCAAGACGACGTGGCGGCCCCGGTCGGAGACGTAGGTGTTCCCGAGGCTGTCGACGGCGACGTCGACGATGCCGTCGAAGGCGAGCGGGTCGCCGCCGGCGAGGCCGGTGTTGTCGGCGACGACGGTCTCGGTGTAGCCCGGGACGGCCGGGCCGGCGGCGTGCGCCGCGGGCGTCAGGCCCAGCACCGCGAGGACCGCGGCGACGACGAGGACGGCCGCGGCGCGGCCGCGGGGCCGCTCCGGCCGGTGTTCCCCCCGAGACGTCACGGTGGGGTGGTCGGCCGCCCGGCGGGCCGGGTGGAGGGGGTGTCCACCACCCGGCCGAACGCGGCGCGTCCCGCGTGCGTGACGGCGGTGCCCGTCCGCTGGGCCGGACGGGTGAGCCCGGGGCGGGCCGTCCGGGGGCGGTCAGGCCCGGACGGTCACCACCGGGCAGGCGGCCTCGCCGATGACGCGCTGGGCGATGCTGCCCAGCAGGAACTTCATCGTCGCCGAGCGCTGCCGCACGGGCAGGACGACCACGTCGGCGCCGGCGCCGCTGAGGGCGATGAGCTGCTCGGCGACGTCGGGGTCCGGGTCGTGCAGCCGGGCCGGGACCCCCGCCCGGCGGGCCCCGTCCTCGACCGAGCGCCGCACCTGCTGGGAGGTGTGCACGGGGCTGGAGGGGGCGTCGGAGGTGAGCGGCACGGCGTCCAGCCGCACCCCGAGGGTCCGGGCACGTTCCACCGCCCAGGCCAGGGCCGCGGCCCCCTCGGGGCGGTCGGTCACGGCGACCACCACGCTCCCGGGGTTCACGGGGTTCTCGTCCACGGGGTTCTCGTTCCGGGGGTTCTCGTCCACGGGTTTCTCCGGTTTCAGCCGAGGGGGACGACGCCGGTGGCGACGGCCGCGGCGAGCATCACGAGGGACAGGACGACCGAGCGCCAGATGACCTTGCGGTGGTGGTCGGCGAGGTCGACCTTGGCGAGGGAGATGAGCAGCAGCATCGCCGGGACCAGCGGGGAGGTGAAGTGCACCGGCTGGCCCACGATGGAGGCCCGGGCCATCTCGACCGGGGCGATCCCGTACTCCGCGGCGGCCTGCGACAGGATCGGCAGGACCCCGAAGTAGAAGGCGTCGTTGGACAGGAAGAACGTCAGCGGCATGCTCAGCACGCCGGTGATGACGGCCAGGTGCGGGCCCCACGCGTCGGGCACCACGTCGACGAGCCAGGTCGCCATCGCGGTGTCCATGCCGGAGCTGGACAGGACGGCGGTCAGGACCGCGGCGGCGAACACCATGGAGACCACCGCGACGATGCTGGAGGAGTGCTCCTTGATCCGCTCGACCTGCTGGGCGGGGTTGGGGAAGTTCACCAGCAGCGCCAGCGCCGAGGCCACCATGAACAGGAACGGCAGCGGGACGACGTCCATCCCCAGCAGGACCAGCAGCGCGACGGTGAGGGCGGCGTTGAACCAGATCAGCCTGGGGCGCAGGGTGGGCCGGGTGGGGTCGAGGGCACCGCGGGTCATCCCGTCCTCGTCACCGGAACCACCGGAACCACTGGAACCGCCGGCGGCCGTGGCCCCGGCGGCACCCGCCGCGCCGCCGGGACCGGTGGACCGCGCGTTCCCGCCGCGACCGCCGGTCCCGGCCAGTTCCCGGTCCCGGACCCGCTCGGTGGCCAGGGCGAACTCGATCCCGCCCCGTTCCAGCCGGCGCTTCTCCGACAGGCCCAGCAGCCACGCCATGGCGATCACCGCGACCATGCCGGCGAGCATGCTCGGGACCATCGGGTTGAACAGCTCCGAGGGCGAGACGCCCAGGGCGGTCGCCGCCCGCACGGTCGGGCCGCCCCAGGGGATGATGTTCATGACCCCGGCGGCCAGGTTCGCCACGACGGTCAGCACCACGGGCGACAACCCCAGCCGCAGGTACAGCGGCAGCATGGCCGAGACGGTGATGATGAACGTCGTCGACCCGTCCCCGTCTAGGGAGACCAGGGCGGCCAGGACGGCCGAGCCCACGACGACGCGCACCGGGGAGTTCCCGCAGATGCGCAGGATGAACCGGATGAGCGGGTCGAACAGCCCGACGTCGATCATCAGCCCGAAGTAGACGATCGCGAAGAACAGCAGCGCGGCGGTGGGGGCGAACTCGCCCACCTGGTCCATGACCGCGTCGCCGACGCCGGCACCGCTGCCGGCCAGGACGGCGAACACGAGCGGGACGAGGATGAGGGCCACGACGGGGGTGAGGCGTCGGGTGAGGATGAGCGCCATGAACACGGCGACCATGCCGAAACCGAGGGCGACAAGCATCGTTGCTCCGTCTGCTGGGGTCAGGTGACGCCCGTCACGCTAGGCAGGGCGGGAGCCCGGCGCGGGGTTGCGCGCCTTGCGCTCGCCGCCGCGCGTTCCGCGTGTTGTGCACGTTGTGCTCACCGCGGCCGGGAGGGACTACGGTGCCGCGGTGGATCCCCGGACGTGGTCGTTCAGCCGTCAGGTCCTCGCCGTGCTGCTGCTCCTGGTCGCCGTGGTGCTCGCCGTCGGGTGCGGCGGGTCGCTGCTGCTGCTGCGGCAGCAGGCCGTGGAGGAGTCCCGGGCCCGCAGCCTGGACGTGGCCCGGACCGTCGCCGAGGACGACGCGGTGCGCGCCGCCGTCACCGCCGCCAGCGACGCCCCGCCGGCCGCGGCGGCCGACCTGGCCGGCGGGGTCGTGCAGGCCGAGGCCGAGGACGTCCGCCGCCGCACGGGGGCGCTGTTCGTCGTCGTCACCGACGACCGGGGGCTGCGGCTGGCCCACCCCGACCCCGCGCTGCTGGGCGCCCGGGTCAGCACCGACCCCACCCGCGCCCTGGCCGGGTTCGAGGTCGTCACCGACGAGGTCGGCACCCTGGGCGCCTCGGCCCGGGCGAAGGTCCCGGTGCGGGCCCTGGACTCCGACCGCGTCGTCGGCGAGGTCAGCGTCGGGGTGGGTGCCGGCACCGTCGCCGACCGGGCCCGGGAGGCGCTCCTGCCCGCCCTGGCCGTCGCCGGCGGCGCCCTGGTCGTGGGCCTGGGCGGCGCGGCGGTGCTGGCGCGCCGGCTGCGCCGCCTGACCCACGGCTTGGAGCCGGAGGAGATCGGCGCGCTGCTGCAGGGGCACGAGGCCGTCCTGCACGGCATCGCCGAGGGGGTCGTCTCGGTCGACCCCGGCGGGCGGCTGGTGCTGGCCAACGACGAGGCGCGGCGGCTGCTGGGCGGTGACCTGCCCGCCGGGCGCCCGCTGGCCGACCTGCCCGGGCTGCCCGACGTGGTGCGCGAGGCGGTGCGCGCCCCCGGCGCGGCGCCGCGGCTGGTCGTGGTGGGGGAGCGGGCCCTGCTGCTGTCGGCGCGGCGCGTCGAGCGGGACGGGCGGCTGCTGGGGCACGTCGTCACCGTCGCCGACCGCACCGACGTGGAGCTGCTGACCCGCCAGCTCGACGCCGTCCGCGCCGTCGGGGAGGTGCTGCGCGCCCAGCGGCACGAGTTCGCCAACCGGCTGCACCTGGTCTCGGGGCTGCTGGAGACCGGGCGCACCGAGGAGGCCGGCGGGTACGTGCGGACGCTGCTGGCGACCGGGCCGCTGGGCTCGCGCGTGGAGGGCCTGGACGCGGTGGCCGACCCGTACCTGCAGGCCTTCCTGGCCGCCAAGGCCGCCCACGCCCGCGAGCGCCGGGTGGAGCTGGTCCTGGGGGACGTCGCGGTCACCGGCCGGGTCACCGACCCCGTCGACGTCACCACCGTCCTGGGCAACCTCGTCGACAACGCGGTGACCGCGGCCACCGCCGGGGCGCGGGAGGACGGCCGCGTGGAGGTGGACCTCGTGCAGGACGGCACCGACCTCGTGCTGGCCGTCGCCGACTCCGGGCCCGGTGTGCCGCCGGAGGTCCGCGACGCCGTCTTCGAGACGGGGGTGACGACCCGCGCGCAGGGGCAGGGCATCGGCCTGGGGCTGGTGCGGCAGGTCGCGCGGGCCCGCGGGGGTGAGGCGTGGCTGGCCGACGGGCCGCCGGGGCCGCTGGGCGGGGCCGTCTTCGTGGTGCGCCTGCCCGGGGCGCTGACGCCCGCCCGCCACGCCGGGTCCACCGCCGGGTCCACCGCCGAGCCCGCGACCGGGGAGGTCCGCTGATGCCCACCGTGCTCGTCGTCGACGACGACTTCCGGGTGGCCTCGCTGCACGCCGGGTACGTGGCGGCCGTGGCCGGGTTCGAGGTCGCCGGGACCGCCGGCAGCCTGGCGCAGGCCCGCGTCGCGCTGAGCCGCGCGCGGGCCGCCGGCGCCCCGGTGGACCTGGTCCTGCTCGACGTGTACCTGCCCGACGGGTCGGGGCTGGACCTGCTGCGCGAGCTCACCGACGCCGACGCGTTCGTCCTCACCGCGGCCGGCGAGCCCGAGACGTTCCGCCGCGCGGTGCGGGCCGGGGCGGCCGGCTACCTGGTCAAGCCGTTCGGGGAGGCGTTGCTGCACAGCCGGTTGCGCTCCTACGCCCGGTTCCGGCGGGTGCTGGCGACGGCGGCCGGCCAGGGGCAGCCGCTGGACCAGGACCTCGCCGACGCCGCGCTGCGGGCCCTGCACGCCGAGGCGGGCGCGGGCCGGGCGGCCAGCGTCGCCGCCGGGGCCACCCGCGACCTGGTGCTGCGCGCGCTCACCGAGGCGGCCGAGCCGCTGTCGGCGGCGGAGGTGGCCGCGGCCACCGGCATCTCGCGGGCCACCGCGCAGCGCCACCTCGCCGCCCTCGACGGTGAGGGGCGGCTGGCGCTGCGGCTGCGCTACGGCGCCACCGGGCGCCCCGAGCAGCGGTACGCCCCGCTGGAGCGCTGACCGCGTCCCCGGCTCGGCCGATCGGGTGAGGTGCGGGCCCGCCGGTGTGTCCCGGCAGGACGCGCCCGGACGGGTGAAGTAGACAGAACGTGGTTGAACCGTGACCATGAGCAGTTATCCGAGGGGAGGAGCCCGGCATGAGCCGCTGGCCCTGGTCGGCCCGGCACCAGGCGGGCGACGACGTGCGCACGCGCGTCGTCCCGTGGGCGGTGTTCTCCCCGTTCGTGGTCGTGGGCGTCGTCGCGCTCTGGCAGGTCGCCTACTCCGACGGCCCGACCCTGGACGTGCTGATCGCCACCCTCGTCGGCGGCGTGTTCTCCTCCCTGCTCCTGCTGCTGCTGGCCCTGCAGTCCGCCGACCGGCTCGACCTGGAGGGCCGGCACCGCCAGGAGGCCCTCGACGCCGCCCTGCGCCAGGCCCTGCACGACCCCCTCACCGACCTCGGCAACCGGCAGCTGTTCACCGACCGCCTCCAGCACGCCCTGGCCCGGCGCAGCTCCAAGGCCTGCGCCGTGCTGTACCTCGACCTCGACGGGTTCAAGACCGTCAACGACACCCACGGGCACGCCGTCGGCGACGTCGTCCTCGTCGAGGTCTCCCACCGGCTGCGGGCCGCGGTCCGCCCCGAGGACACCGTCGCCCGCTTCGGCGGCGACGAGTTCGCCGTGCTGTGCGAGGACCTGACCGACGAGCTGAACGCCTCCCGCATCGCCGAGCGCGTCGTGAACTCCATCGCCGACCGGCCCATCGAGTTCGGCGAGGGCAAGAAGCTGAACATCACCCCCAGCGTCGGGATCGCCCTGGCCCACGACGAGGCCGACGCCTCCAAGCTGCTGCGCCGCGCCGACGCCGCGCTATACCGCGCCAAGGAGAGCGGCAAGGCCCGCTCGGAGCTGTTCGACGAGCGCATGCAGGCCCAGGCCGTGGACCGCCTGCAGACCGAGGACGACCTCGCCCTCGCGCTCGCCGAGGGGCAGCTGCGGCTGCACTACCAGCCGATCATCGACCTGCGCGACGGCCACGTGCAGGGCGTGGAGGCGCTGCTGCGCTGGCAGCACCCGCGCCGGGGCCTGCTGCAGCCGGCGGACTTCGTGCCGCTGGCCGAGCGCAGCGGCCTCATCGTCGACATCGGCAAGTGGGTCATCGACCAGGCCTGGCGGACGCTGGAGCACTGGTACGCCACCATCGAGGACTGCCACCTGACCATCGCCGTGAACGTCTCGCGCCGGCAGCTGGCCAACGCCGAGCTGCTGGACGCCGTCGCGGCCACCCAGCCCACCGGCCCGGCGGGCAACGCGCTGCTCGTCGAGGTCAGCGAGGAACTGCTCGTCGCCGACGCCAACGCCGGGTTCTCCACGCTGCACGCCCTGCGGATGATGGGTGTGCGGGTCGCCGTCGACGACTTCGGCGCCGGGGTCTCCTCGCTGGCCCACCTGCAGACCATGCCCATCGACCACGTCAAGGTGGACCGGCACTTCATCGCCGGGCTGGGCCGGCACCGCCAGGACGAGGCCGTCGTCGCCGGGATCATCGGCATGGCCAAGAACATGGGCGTCGGCGTCGTGGCCGAGGGCGTGGAGTCCTCCGAGCAGCTCGCCGCGCTCAAGCGCCTCGGGTGCGACTCCGCGCAGGGCTTCCTGCTGGGCCGCCCCAGCCCCGACGTCAGCGACGTCATCGACCTGCCCGCCCTGGAGACCCGCGCCCTGCCCGAGCAGCCGCGCTCCGTCGTCGTCCGCTGACCGGGGCCCGTCGCCCGAGGGGTGACGACTGGAACTCTGGTTGATATCGTTGAAGTGATATCGCTGTCGGAGGGTGTGGTCGTCGTGGAGCAGATCGTGGTGCGCAACCTCCCCGCCGGGACGAAGGGCGCGCTCAAGGCGCGAGCCCAGCGGCACGGCCGGTCCCTCGAGGCCGAGGTCCGCGAGATCCTCGCCCGGAGCATCTCGCGCGAACCGGCCACCCTCGTGGACCTGCTCACCGTGGACGAGGGGGCCGACGTCGAGTTCGAGCCCGAGCGACTGGGACTCCGCCCGCGGACGCCCGAGCTGTGAAGTACGTGCTGGACACGAACGTGGTCTCCGCGCTGCGCGTCCGCGGGCGCAACCCCGCGGTCGAGGACTGGTCCCGGTCGATCGCCCTGGGCGACCAGTACGTCGCCGCCACCACCGTCGCCGAGATCGAACGGGGCGTCGTGGCGAAGGAGCGGTCCGACGCCGCGCAGGGCGAGGTCCTGCGCCGCTGGTTCGAGCAGCACGTCCTGCCCGCGTTCGACGACCGCGTCCTCCCGTTCGACCTGGCCGCCGCCCGGCTCCTGGCCGGGTACCGCGTCCCCGAGCACGCCCCCTTCGACGACGCGCTGATCGCCGCCGTCGCCCAGGCCCGCGGCATGACGGTGGTGACCCGGAACACGAGGCACTTCGCGCCCTTGGGCGTCGCCTGCCTGGACCCGTGGGCGCAGGACCCGCTCGGGTAGCCTCCCCCGGTGCCGCGGATCGACCTCGACGACCTCACCGACCCGCAGCACGCGGGTCACCTGCGCGACTACACCTCCCTGCGGGACGTGCAGCTGCGCACCCGCCGCGAACCGGCCGAGGGGCTGTTCCTGGCCGAGAGCGTCGAGGTGATCCGGCGCGCGCTGGAACAGGGGTACGCCCCGCGCTCGTTCCTGGTCTCGGCGCACCGCTACGGCGAGCTCGCCGACGTCCTGCCCGCCGACGTCCCCGCCTTCGTGGCCCCGGCCGCGGTCGTCGAGGCGCTCACCGGGGTCGACCTGCACCGCGGGGCGCTGGGCTCCTTCGCCCGCCCCGCACCCCGCAGCATCGCGGACCTGCTCGCCGCGCTGCCCCCCGGCCCGGCCCGCCTCGTGGTGCTCGAGGACATCGCCGACGCCACGAACGTCGGCGCGATCGTGCGCTCGGTCGCCGCGTTCGGCGTCGACGGCGTCGTCGTCAGCCCCCGCTGCGCCGACCCGCTGTACCGGCGCAGCGTGCGGGTCTCCATGGGCACCGTCCTGCACCTGCCGTGGGCGCGGGCCACGTCCTGGCCCGCCGACCTGGACCTGCTGCGCGCCGCGGGGTTCACCGTCGCCGCGCTGGCGCTGTCGGACGACTCCGTGGCCCTGGGGGAGTTCGCCGCCCCCGACCGGCTGGCGTTCCTGCTGGGCACCGAGGGCGACGGGCTCAGCCGCAAGGCCCTGACCGCCGCCGACGTCGTCGTGCGCATCCCGATGGACCCCCGCGTCGACAGCCTCAACGTCGCCGCCGCCAGCGCCGTGGCGCTGTGGCAGACCCGGCGGGCGTAACGTGGCCGACGTGCACGTCGCGGTCCTCGGTTCCGGTGCGTGGGGAACGGCCGTCGCCGGTGTCCTCGCCGTCAACGCCACCAGCGTCGGGCTGTGGTGCCGGCGCCCCGAGCTGGCCGAGGAGATCCGCGCCACGGGCCGCAACCCCGCCTACCTGCCCGGGGTGCGGCTGCCCGCCCACGTCGCGGCCAGTTCCGACGTGCACGCCGTGGTGGACGGCGCGTCCCTCGTGGTGCTCGCGGTCCCGTTGCAGCAGTTGCGGTCCCGGCTCACCGGGTGGAGCGCGGACCTGCCGCCGGTGCCGGTGGTGAACCTCGCCAAGGGCGTCGAGGCCACCACCGGGGAGTTCGGCACCGAGATCGCCCGCGACGTCCTGCCGCACGAGCACGTGCTGGTCCTGTCCGGCCCGAACCTCGCCGCCGAGATCGCCCGCGGCCAGCCCGCCGCCACCGTGATCGCCGGCACCGACCCCGCCGTCGCCCAGCGCGCCTGCGACGCGTTCACCACCCCGGCCTTCCACGCCCACCCCGTCACCGACGTCGTCGGCGTCGACGTCGCGGGCGCGTTCAAGAACGTCGTGGCGCTCGCCGTCGGGATGGTCGAGGGCGCCGGGCTCGGCGCGAACGCCCGCGCGGCCGTCCTGACCCTCGGGCTGAGCGAGATGGCGGCCCTCGGCGCGCGGCTCGGCGCGCGGACCGAGACGTTCCTCGGGCTGGCCGGGGCGGGGGACCTGGTCGCCACCAGCACCTCCACCCTCTCGCGCAACCACCGCGTCGGGGTGGCGCTGGGGGAGCGGCTGCCGCTGGAGGCCGCGGTGGCGCGCGCCGGCGGGACCGCCGAGGGCGTCGCCACCGCGCCCGCGCTGCTGCGCCGCGACCCCGACCTGCCGTTCGTGCGCGACGTCGTCGCCGTGCTGCGGGGGGAACGCTCACCGGTCGAGGCGGTGTCCCGGCTCCTGTCGGCGGCCTGAGACCAGGCGGCGCAGCGCGACCCGCGCCACCGGCAGGTACGGCAGCAGCAGCGGCGGGGCGTGGAACGTCGTGACCGACCCGCCCGGCACCGCGCGCACCCCGTGCCGCATCCCGATCCCCGCGACCCGCCACGTCCACGTCATCGCGTCCTCGTCCACGGCCGTCACGGTGAACGGCAGCCGCACCGGCCCGCAGCGGACGTGCCCGGTGACCCCGGCCGCGAGGCGCTCGCGGTCGGCCTCGACGCCCGTCATGTGCGGGGCCCACGACGGCCAGCGGCCGATGACGGCGTAGTCGGCCCACACGTCCGCGGCCGGTCGCGGGCCCCGGACGATCACGGTGCCGTCGTCGGGGCGGGCAGGTGCAGGTCGACGACCTCCGCACCGGGCAGGGCCGCCACGTCGGCGCCGCGCACGACGAGCTTGGACCGGCGCAGGCCCGACCCGATGAGCACCCAGTCGGCCCGCGCGACGCGGGTGTCGACCAGCAGCCGCCAGGACGCGGGCAGCCCCACGGGCGTGATGCCGCCGAACTCCATGCCCGACTCGGCCACCGCCCGCTCCACCGGCAGGAACGACGCCTTGCGGACCCCCAGCGCCCGGCGCACCGCGCCGTTGACGTCGGCGCGGGTGTCGGCGAGCACCACGCACGCCGCGACGCGCTCCTCGCCGTCGCGCCGGCCGGCGACCAGGACGCAGTTCGCCGAGGCGTCCAGCGGGGCGCCGGTGGCCTCGACCAGCGCCTGGGTGTCGGCCAGGTCCGGGTCGATCGCGGCGACCCACGCGCCGGCGGGCAGCGCCGCGCGGACGGGGTCGGGCAGCAGGTCGGGGTGCTCGGCCGCGGGCAGCAGCTCGAGGTTCCCCGCCGCGGCCTGCGGGTTCACCGGGAGTAGACGGGGCTGAGGGTGGCCCGCGCCAGGACGTGCCCCAGCGACGTGAACGCCGCCACGGTCGGGGTCGCGTCCGCGGGCAGGCCCAGGCTCTCGACGTCGAGGGCGTGGACGGCGAAGACGTACCGGTGCGGGTGGTCACCGGGCGGCGGGGCCGCGCCGGTGAAGTCGGCGGTGCCGAGGTCGTTGCGCAGCACCGTCGCGCCGGCCGGGGCCGGCTGCGACCCGGCGCCGGTGGGCAGGCTCGTCACGGTCGCCGGCACGTCCACGAGGGTCCAGTGCCAGAACCCGGCCGGGGTCGGGGCGTCGGGGTCGAAGCAGTTGACCAGGAAGCTCTTCGTGCCCTCCGGGAAGCCGTCCCAGGACAGCTGGGGGGAGACGTTCCCGGACGCGTGCTGCTCGGCCATCGGCTCGCCCGACGTCACGTCGGTGGAGTGCAGCGCGAAGGCCGGGACGGTCGGCAGCAGGGAGTACGGCTCGGGGGCCAGGGGGCGTTCGAGGTTCATGGACCGAACCTAACGAACGGGGACCGGGCCGGCCCGCGGGGGCGGGCCGGGGCCACGTTTGAGCGGGGCGGGGGGGTCAGGCGGGCGTCGC